>REAP01000046.1 GCA_004294385.1 Oscillatoriales cyanobacterium
GGGGAAATCGGACAGGTGACGTTTCTCGCGGGCACTCGATCGCTCTAATTCTCGAACCATAGGTTGTGTACTGACGTGTCGGAATATATCAACAGACTACGAATATACAACAGGATTCAGATTTAGGGTTAATGGTTGACAAATTTCCCAATTTGCACTAAATATGGTGGACACTTCTATACAGGCAGAGTGTCAGAATACCCTAAAAACTTCACCAAAAAACCCGATTTTTGCCAGAAACCGGGTCATGCACAAATGTTGTAAATTGTCAATTATTTGTCAATAAAAACTCAATATTTGGCTGTAGGGGGTCTTGAACAATGCCTACACCCTGAAAGCTCCAACGTTCGAGCAGTTTTTTGATTTGTGGAGTGGAAATTGACTCGACCCCGAAGCGATCGGCAAAATCGGGCGCGTGGGTGTTAAGGTAGCTCAAAGCGTCATAATCTTCGCGGAAAATCAGCAGAAAACTTGCCACTGTATCTGGATTAGGACAAGCGCTGAGGTATTTGCCATCAGCACGGGAACGTAGCAGGTAAAAAATTTGAGATAGCATTTTGTGTTTATTATGGGTTTATTGAGTTAATGCTTGAAGATTCTTCAGTCCTTGAGTTCACCCGGAGAAAGCTATTCCAACTTGGGATAATTCAAAAAGTTTTTTCTACTATTTTTAGTTTAATGTTCCATCATTAATGATAATAGAGAGTGGGGACAAGATAGCCGAACAAGGATAAAAAATAATGCTTGCTAGGGTTTGGAGTGCATCGATAGTTGGAGTTGACGCGGTAAAGGTTGGTGTTGAGGCGGATGTGTCGGGAGGGTTGCCGAAAATTGTGGTTGTGGGATTGCCCGATTCGGCGGTGCAAGAAGCTAAGGAAAGGGTGAGGGCGACGCTGAAAAATTCGGGATACTCTTTTCCGATGCGGAGTATTGTGATTAATTTGACTCCGGCGGATTTACGGAAGGAAGGGCCGAGTTTCGATTTGCCGATCGCCATTGGCATTTTAGCAGCATCGGAACAAGTCAGCGCGGAACTTTTGGGAGATTATTTGTTTTTGGGGGAACTCTCTTTAGATGGGACTTTGCGGGCTGTGGCGGGGGTTTTGCCGATCGCCGCTGCTGCTGCCAAAATGGGTATTTCAGGATTGATTGTACCCGCTGGTAACGCGCAAGAAGCGGCTTTGGTAAACGACATATCTGTTTATGGTTTTGAAAATATTTTTGCAGTTACTGATTTTTTAAACAATCCTGAAGTGTATTCGCCAGTCAAAGTAAACGGTAGAGAAGAGTTGGCAAAACGGCGGATTCCGGGTTTAGATTTAAAGGATGTCAAGGGACAAATTCACGGCCGCCGCGCTTTGGAAATTGCAGCGGCGGGGGGACACAATTTGATTTTTGTGGGGCCTCCAGGGAGCGGTAAGACTATGCTGGCGAGACGTTTGCCTGGTATTTTGCCGCCGCTGACTTTTGATGAGGCTTTGGATGTGACTCAAATTCATTCGGTGGCTGGGTTGTTGAAGGATAAAGGTAGCTTGGTGGGCGATCGGCCTTTTCGCAGTCCTCATCATTCAGCATCGGGCCCTTCTCTGGTTGGTGGCGGCAGTTTTCCGCGTCCGGGAGAGATTTCTTTAGCACATCGTGGCATCCTTTTTCTCGATGAATTAACTGAGTTTAAAAGAGATGTTTTGGAGTTTTTGCGGCAACCGTTGGAAGATGGTTATGTGACTATTTCTCGGACTAGACAATCGGTAATGTTTCCGGCTCAATTCACTTTAGTTGCAAGTACAAATCCTTGTGCTTGCGGTTATTATGGCGACTCGATTCAACAGTGTACTTGTTCGCCGCAAAAAAGGGAACAATATTGGGCAAAACTTTCGGGGCCTTTGATGGATCGGATTGATTTGCAAGTGGCGGTTAATCGTTTGAAACCGGAGGAGATTACGCGACAGCCGACGGGGGAGGAGTCGGAACCGGTGCGGGTGAGGGTTCAGCGCGCAAGGGCGATCGCAACTGACCGTTTTAAGTCTGAAACTAGCTTGAGGTGTAATGCGGAGATGCAAAGCAGCCATATTAACCAATGGTGTCAGTTGGATGATGCTTCTCGGAATTTATTGGAGATGGCGATTCGGAAGTTGGGGCTTTCGGCTAGGGCTAGCGATCGAATTTTGAAGGTTGCGAGAACTATTGCTGATTTGTCGGGGGATGAAAGCCTGAAAACCAATCATGTGGGGGAGGCGGTGCAGTATCGGACGATCGATCGGATGCAATAAGGGGGATTTGTGCGATCGTTCATGCAGATATGTAGGGGCGGTGCCCCCGTGCCCGCCCTCTATATTGCAGGTCGATATTTTGGTTCGGGAATAGGTTTTCCCGCAGTTTTTGCAGCTTCCAGCCATGCTATTTTAGCAATCTGTACTTCCTGCAAAGCTAATTCTGGGGTTTCGCCAAAAGCGGAACAGTATTTTAAGTCGGGAATATCGGCAATGTAGCCTTCATCTTCGTTGCTGTAAAAAATATTTATGCGATCGTCTTTCATGGTTCATCATCCTTAATTTTGAGCTATATCGTGTATTCCTGCTTCGTAAAATCCTTCCTCTTGAAGAAATTGAGTTAATTCCGTGAGTCCTTGGCGGCGATTCACTTTCCGCTGTTCTCGATAAATGATTAAATCCTTCAATTGAATCCGCCGATGCGAACCTACTTTGATACAAGGAATTGCTCCTTCATCTAGCAACTTGACAAGAAATGGTCGCGATACATTCAGGATATCGGCAGCTTGCTGCGTCGTCAGTTCGCGATTGTAACGAACTATCGAAACAGCGTGATTCGATGCCATTGCCTGCACAGCTTGACGCAGGATATTGCAGACCGATTCTGGAAGGAGAATCTCTTCTCCGTTACTTGTGACTAATTTTGGCTGTGCAGATTCTCGGCTGAGCATCTGTGCTAATTGTGTTATTAATTCTTGTTCTTTTTCTTGCAGGAAAACTGACTCTGGCGATACTTTTTGCTTCAACATAGCAAGTCTCTCTTTTAATGTGTTTTTGTCTGATTTATGTAGTTTTGGACTCCGAGCAAAGAAACCGGGTTTTTCACGAAAATATTTCGTTGTCACCAGCAGATTTGCGAAAAAACCCGGTTTCTGGCTACCCGCGTGTAAGTCTCCGGCGCATACTCAGTTGTTTTCACGATAACACTTTTCGCGCCGTAAACGAAATATCCGAAACAAACGAAATATTCAAATTTATATGCGGCAAGGTCCGCAGTGCACATCCTTGCAGTAGCTTGGGAAAATTAGCTTTGTATTGGCTTACGATTCAGGCTTTTTGAGTATTATTACTATTTCTTGCAGCAGTATATCTAGCTCTTGTATACAGTCAACTTGATTTGCATTAGGGAGAGATTCACTGTTGCTAATTTTCTTATGTAGATGATCATCAGCTATGCTTCTTTGAACATTATCTAGGTGAGTCATAGCTTTTTTGAAAGATTTTTTTTCATTTTTTGAGTTGGTTCTGCCATAATTATTTGCTACTTCAATGAAGTATGTCTTTTCAAATATAGGAGGTACATGATCCATGATTGCACGAGTAAGCATGGCAGTCGCATAATAATTTTCATTAGAATAGTTACTATTTAGTTCCTCACATAATTTTATAAGTTTTAAACAATTAAATTTTAATTGTGTTGATGAAATTTCTTTAAGTTCCTGTAGTCTGCCTTCATCAATAAAAGGGTGATTGGGTGACACATTTAAAGCTTGATCGACCTGATTTTTGGGTTTATTTGTACTCGCGATCTTCTCCACTTCAGCGATTCCTTTATATGTAATACAAACAGCATAATTAATAGAATCCAAATCAAATATATTACATAGAAAACCTTGATATATTAAGTAGTTTGTAATACTGATAACTTGATTTTCAGATAAACCTATATCCTTAGTAATATAACCAAGACGAATATATTTATTTGGATCGTCTTCGGTAGCTTTATAAATACAATATAGGACTTGATAACGCTTGATTTTTTGTTTTTCAACTGCGATATCGACATTTTCTAAATTTGGAGCTGACCTCAATAAACGCTCAGTGCTATCGCTCAGATTTTGAGTGACCTGCTTTTCTACTTCAGCTATTCCTTTAGATGTAATCGAAACATCACGATCAATCTCATCTCTCCATGGAGGACATGAATTATCTATTTTTATGAAATCCTGCGTGGATAAGTATTCGGAAATACTGAGAATTTCAGTTTCCGGTAAATTTATAGACTTAGCAATATAAGCAAGAGAAATATTTATCGAAGATATATTATTTAGATCAGGAGCTTTATAAACACAATGCAAAAAATCAAAATGTTTCTTGTTTAGTTGTTCAGAATATTGACTATCGACGTTCATAGTTAACCTCAATAAAATCTTTGTACTAGCGTTTACATTCAGTATCTCTCAACAGTATATTATATACTGCTTTGTACAAATATGCCCACGTCATGCGAAGGAATCTGAAATAATCGTTCTAGATTCTTAGTTGCTGGCAATGGTTTACTTTCAGCTTGACGACTCTCGATTAGTAACTCTATTACCTCTCGTACATTGTAGATAGCTTCTTCATAAGAATCTCCGTGAGTTACTGGTTGCATTACATCCTCAAATTCAGGCAAAAACACGACAAAGCATCGATCTTCTTCTGACCATTGGATAACAACTGTATATTTCACGGTTCTGTCTCCTCTGCTTCGATTTGCCTTAAAGCCTCAAGTGTTTCGTTGACTAACTTCTCTAAATATAGTTTACCATCATTTCAGTTTATAACTATTTCTTAGGTCATCCAAATCTTCATTTTTGATAATTAAAGTTGATGGACGGTGATTCGGGCAGTCTACTATGTAGCTAGTATTTTCACGGAGATGAGACTTACAAATTACGCTTTTATCGCAAACCAAAGAACTAGCTCCTGACTGATTGTATTCTATGGGAAATAAAAAATTGCAATTAAATCTAGAAGTAATCTCTATAGGAACGTCAGAAACCATAGATTCGATTTCTTTCTGAGAGAAGTATTTATAGCAGGGTGTTATTCTATAATCTTTATACTCATCTATAGGAAATTCAGTATATATATATGAAGGAACCCCATCTCGATTTAAAGGCTTGGGTTTCTTACTCATCGAAAGCGTAAAGACCACTAGCAGATCATTGATATAGATTTGCTTATAAGCTTTTCCTACTAAATCTAGTTTGGGGTTACTACTTTCACAGTTTGAAACAGACCATTGAAAATAAGTTAGGTTATTAAGTTTCTCAAACATCCCTTTTTTGCTTAGGGTAGCAATCTCAAATGAGCCTCCATAACCCAATAATATGTTCTTAAAATCTGTAGCTAATAATGCTCCACAAATACTTAGCGATTCTATAACAGCTTCGTCGAATTCACTGTTTTTTTTAGGTATGGAGGGCTTTCTTGGTTGAACTATTTCTTCTAATAGATGTATTAGGTCGTTACTACCAGAACCTGCTATTAATGTATTCCCATACGGGGGTATTGTTTTTTGATTAATTTCTGCTTCATTAAAAGAATAATGAAATTGTTTTATGCCGTGATCATCAATAATATATCCTATAAAACCAACCTCTATATTTCCCATCCACTCTATTGCTTCGTCACTTTCAAAAAATGATTTTAAAGATTTTTGTGTGAATTTTTTTTTGTCATTACGGTCTTTAATTTCTTTTAAAATTGTATGTGCAGCGCACATATCTCCGCACCAGGCGATCATTAGATTCGAGCTGAGAACATTAACTTTTTGGCGAAGTGTCCGAATTCCGAAGTATAAATTTTCAGGAGCAGATTCTTTTAGAGTTTCATTAGTAGGGATATTAATACGCTCTGAGGGGTCTGGACAACTTATTAATACATCTCCTATTAGTACAGGATGATTGTTGATGTAGAACGCAGCTATTAATGTCATTTAACAAATCCTTAAATTTATTGATAGCTCTAGTATAACAAAAAAAATTATATGAAGACAAAGATTAATTTCGGCTTTTGTCTTCCTCCGTTGCTTTACGAGATGACCTAAAGCACGCAGAATCTTCTGTTTCGATCGACTCATCTGCCAATTCTCAGTCTCTGCGGACGATCGGTCTACGGACGATGTGTCACATATCGGGAAAGTTCGATCGCCCCAAATTCCCCATCCCGACTCAAGACCGATACCTCGCAGATGTACAATTAGGACGATCGCTCAGTTAAAATGAAATAGTATACGTTCCGATAAAATGAGACTATCGCCAACATTGAGGGGAAAAAGATGACTTCTCAAACGATCGAACTTTTGGAAGATTTGCTAGGCAAGTTACAACACTTACTCCCGGAAAATCAGCAGCTTCTGTTAACTTTTGCAGAGTTTTTGCTGGAACGACAAATGCGATCGAGCCCCGAAAACACTTCAGTTGAAGCTGCACCTCCTCCTCCGCAACAACGGGTTTTGGGTCTGCATCAAGGGATGGGGTGGATGAGTGAGGATTTTAACGAGCCACTTCCTGATGCGTTGTATTAATAACTTTACGCAATCTGCAATCGTTTTCCCAAAGTCTGAGGTTCTGGGAGAGGTTTACCATCTTCTTGATAAAGTTCAATCAATGTTTCTAACAATTCTTGTCCGTGTTTGGCCGCTTCTTCGTAAGTGTGTCCGTGAGTACATGGCTGCATGACATCGGTAAATTCAGGCAAGGTAACAACAAAAAGTTGATCTTCTTCTGACCACTGGATGATGATACTGTAATGGCTATTCATTCTTCTATCTCCTTCAGCTTCTGTAAATCAGAAATTACTCTTTTTTCGTGATAATTTGGCGCATCATCGCCATCATTACCTGATAATGTAATCTTTTCAGGCAATAAAGGGTGTTCCCATACAGTGTGACTGCCTTTTCCCTGTCTGTAAGTAAAGCCTGCTTTTAGTAATAGGCTTTTCAATTCTCTGATTTTTTTAGGCATGAGCCAGTTAAGGAGGTTTAGGATATTGTAGCCGATCGCCCAAACTACCTAGTTTATTTAAGAAATAAGATTTCCACAACCTATGCACTACAATCAAAGAAACCGGGTTTTTACCAAATCTGCGGACTACGACAAAGTATTTTCGTAAAAAACCCGGTTTCTGGGCCTCGGTTTTTATTACTTCTGCTCAGGCCAACGCCTTTTCATCACACAAGCAACGTAACCGTATATACTACCTTCTAAACCCTCTAAAGTATTATGTTCTATATCCTCGTACTGACCTAATTTGCTAGTCCACATCCCATTAGGAAGTTGTCTCGCTGCGTGTTGAGGTTTTTCATCTAAAACATAAATCGCTATCTTTTCAAAAGCAGCTTCCAGCGAAGCGTTATCGCCGACTTCATACCCTAAAGTTTGATAAGCCATAATAAAAGCAGTCAGAGATTCCTCTCGCAGTATATTCGGTGGCCAGTAGTCTTGACCTTTGGCATCTGGCCACCACCATTCTTCCGTACTTCCAGCAGCCCAAGCTACACAATTATAATCAGTTGTGTCGGGGCTGGTAATTTTATATCCCGTTATCACTAAATTAGGATGATTTTGTTCAATCCATTCTTTAATGTTTTGCGTCCAAGCATTATTTCCTACCATTTGTAACCTTTTGCTCCTCCCCACTCCAGCCAAATCTGAGTCATCTCTTTAGTTTTACCCCGTTTTTCCAAAGGTACTGGATCTTCTCCACTAATTTCACACAAAGCCCAAAACCAACGCCCCGACTTTCTTGCCACTTCCCTTAATAACAGAGGAATTACTACTGGACCCATCTTAATAATTTGTTGGTAAGCTGGGTGCATAACTAAATCTGTAGTGGAGGAAATACCTATAGTTTCATTGCGCCATTGTTGTACTAAATTTGTAAAAACGCGATCGATTTCTTCCATCGCACTTGGCATTGCACTAACTGGGTAAAAATACCCAACTAAGCGTCCGTTATACTCTATTGCTACAGGTTCTGTTTCCTCTAACAAAATTTGTTCCTTTAATTGCAGCAAGTTTGTTTGTTTCATTTGGCATAAATTAAAATATTACTATTATATCAAGCAATTTAAGCACGCAGACTCAGAAACCGGGTTTTTACCAAATCTGCGGGCTACAACAAAGTATTTTCGTAAAAAACCCGGTTTCTGGACTTCCTGACTCTTGCATCCCCACACAGATGTTCCCCAACGACCACCGTGATTGACCGCTACACTCTGCCCGAAATGGGCAACATCTGGACTGAAACCGCCAAACTCAAAAGCTGGCTACAAGTAGAAATTGCTGTCTGCGAAGCTCAAGCCGAACTCGGCTACATCCCCGCCGCCGCAGTCGAAGAAATTAAAGCTAAGGCTAATTTTGACCCCAAACGAGTCCTCGAAATTGAAGAGGAAGTTCGCCATGACATGATTGCTTTCTTGACAAATGTCAACGAATATGTAGGCGATGCCGGCCGCTACATTCACCTCGGCTTAACCAGTTCCGATGTGCTCGATACCGCTTTGGCGCTGCAATTAGTCGCCAGCGTCAATATCTTGTTGGAACGTGTCGAAGATTTGAGCCAAGCTATTCGCTATCAGGCCCAACAACACCGCAATACTGTGATGGTTGGCCGATCGCACGGAATTCACGCCGAACCCATCACCTTTGGCTTTAAACTAGCTGGATGGCTGGCTGAAGTCCTTCGCAACCGCGCCCGATTGGTGAATTTGCGATCGTCGATCGCAGTCGGCAAAATCTCCGGCGCAGTCGGAACCTATGCTAATATCGATCCGCGAATAGAAGCGATCGCCTGTCAAAACCTCGGACTCGAACCCGATACCGCATCGACTCAAGTCATTTCGCGCGATCGACACGCCGAATACGTCCAAACCTTAGCACTGTTAGCCGCATCGATCGAACGTTTTGCAGTCGAAATTCGCAACCTGCAACGCACCGACGTCCTCGAAGTCGAAGAGTTCTTTTCCAAAGGGCAAAAAGGCTCATCCGCCATGCCGCACAAACGCAACCCGATTCGATCGGAAAGACTCACAGGGATGGCAAGAATCGTCCGCGCCAACGCCGTCGCAGCCTTAGAAAATGTAGCGCTTTGGCACGAAAGAGACATTTCTCACAGTTCCGTAGAACGGATGATTTTGCCCGACAGTTCGACTGTCACCCACTTCATGTTAGTCGAAACCACAGACTTAGTAAAAAACCTGCTAGTCTATCCCGAAAACATGAAGCGAAACATGAATCTTTACGGCGGAGTTATCTTCAGCCAGCGGGTGATGTTAGCCTTAGTAGAAAAAGGCACGAGTCGCGAAGACGCCTATACAATTGTGCAATCTTGTGCTCACGAAGCTTGGAACAAATCTGAAGGCAATTTCTACAATTTGATTGCCAAGGACGATCGCGTCACTGCTAAGATGACGAGCAAGGAAATTGATGATTGTTTCGATCCGCAGTATCAATTAAGGCACTTAGATTTAGTGTATCAGCGCTTGGGAATTTGAGGGAAATTTAAAATCACAAGAGAGCAAGCGAAAGTTCTCGCGCCGATCCGAAAGTCCGCCGGGGGTTTAAACCCCCGTCTCATAGCTAAAGTCGGTTTCAACCGACTGAAAGACTCATAAAAACAAAATTTTCAAGAAATGAGAAATATCTTAGTCCTCTTTAGAGGACTTTAGCTATGAGACAGGGGTTTAAACCCCTGTCGGACTGTCGGGCTGACAGATGATCCGAAAAGCCCGAAAATGTCCTCAAATGTGAAGTATAAAAACCAGATAAAACCTCAAATTAACAGACTTATGAAAATTAGTCGATTTGCAAAATATTTAATTGTATTCATCCTCGTATTACTATCTACAACCAGCCTACACCATCCAACATTTGTCCGCGCCGAGGAACCAGCAAAAGTGCAATCTCCCGCAATAGAATCCAACCCAGTAGCACCTGAAAGTATTTTCATGAGTCAACTTCCCAATTGGGCGAGACTTGTTGATATCCGCACTGTCAATCCCAACATTCGTCTCGATATTCGCTACGCCACCACTAACAATTTCTTGAAACGAAAACTTTACTCCACAGCGAAGTGCGCTTTGAGAAGTTCTGTTGCCGAAAAATTGGGGAAAGTTCAAACTGATTTAGAAAAAATAGGATTGGGTTTGAAAGTTTACGATTGCTACAGGCCTTTTTCTGTGACTAAACAAATGTGGGATTTTTTGCCAGATCCAAACTATGTTGCTAATCCTGCTAGAGGTTCGCGGCACAATCGCGGTGCTGCTGTAGATTTAACTTTGGTCGATCGCACTGGCAAAGAATTAGAAATGCCTACACCTTACGATGATTTTACCACAAGAGCGCACAGGGATTACGCAGGAGGCAGCACCCAATCTCGGAAAAATCGTCAATTGCTGGAAGATGCGATGAAAAAACAGGGATTTGTGGGGATTACAACAGAATGGTGGCATTTTGATTCGGAAGATTGGCAGAAATTCGCGATTCTTGATGTGTCGCTTGGGGCGATTCCTTAATTATAGCAACCTTCAAATGCGGTTAAGATATTCTTAATCCCTGAAATCTTTGCTATTATTTCTTCTTTCTTCTTCCTTCTTCCTTCACCCTAATTCGTAACCTGAGCGAAGTCGAAGGGTCGGAGATCTTCCTTCTATAAAAATACACAGGAATATTTCATGTTTAACCATTTGTTTTTTTATCAAAAAATACTAGGTTTGGCAGTCAACAATTTGGTAGATAATAGGAGTATATTAAATACATTTATTATTTTGTCAATATTGATTTTAATTAGCTTTAGAAAAACCATCAAAGAGCGACCATTATCAATTTCACAGACAAATCAAATGAAAGGAATTGCCATCCTGATCATTATTGTTCATCATGTATCCCTTGCTCTGAATGGTGCGGGTTATTTGTCTCTGCTTCATCACCTAGGTTTTCCAAGTGTATCTATTTTTTTGGTGCTTTCAGGATATGGAGTTTTTCTATCTATTGAAAAGAAAGGATTAAATAACTTTTTTTCCAAAAGAGTAATGAGAGTTTACATACCATTTGTCCTAGCCATGACTGGTAAAATTCTAATATTTGATTATTTTATACTAAACGAAAGAAGTCGTGTTATGAGTTCTTTTGTCAATATGTTTGTATCTCCTGCAACTTTGGATATGAATATGTGGTTCATAGTATATATCCTTTTTTGGTATTGCATTACTTATGTGATTTTTAGTCTGAATAAATCGAACAAATCTAAAATATTTTATTTGTTTTTAACCGGAATACTTGTAGGTATTTCACCCGCACCTGAAACCTGGGTTGAGAATTCTTTTAGTTTTCCATTTGGTTGTTGGATAGCGGCAAACTCCAGACTAATTATTGAAAAATTAGAAAGTTTACTCGCCGGGGAAAAGCCAACATTATCTAGTATTTTTCATCCCGCCAAAGAACAGCTTAATAATTATATTGAAACTTTTACGTTATATCTATCATTTAGTATTGTATGTTTACATTTATGGGTATGGATGAAATCACCGAGTCCTAGCGCAAACATTTATTCTCCTATAATTAATATTATTGCTCACGATATTATCGGTATTTCCTTCTCTATTTTGATAATTGGGTTAGTCATTTTATTGGGTAAGTTCAAAATCCGCTCTACTTTTCTCAACTTTTTAGGAGAAAATTCCTTTGAATTATATTTAGTTCATGGTACATTACTGACTTTATTCAGGCTGATGTCAGGAGTAGATTTTGCTGTAATTTTCTTTGTTTATTTCATTATTGTTTGTGTAAGCAGCATAGTATTGAAAAAGCTGAACTCTTTCGTTTCTGACTTATTATTAAAAAGTATTGACAATAGTTGATGTCAATAATAAGGACGAAAGTTTTGAGTAGGAAAGTGTACATTTATCGCACTTTTACCGAAAATTCGTATTCGTATCCCCTAAAATTTGAATCTAGTTGAAATGTGTAATTTCCAGTAACAAGGATTTTTCCAGTCCACTCAGTTTGATTGTCTTTATAAGGGTTTCCAGTTAAAAGTTTACCGTCGGGAGTCAAAATTTGAGGGAAGACATCTTTCCGATTCTTAACAGTCATTGTTTGACTTTTAGCAGCACGAATTATGTAAGAGTGACTGCCACCTCCAATAATTCGACCTTTAACGATCGCCTCATCTCCCCCAGGCAAAAAATTAATCTCTTGTCTCACATTGGGACAACTGCTTTCGGTGCGGTTTTTCGCAATCCAACCGGGAACGGGATCGGTAATTCGTAGCCAGCCATTTTGTTCTTGGGTAACAGAAACAAAGGTATTATTATTGAGTTTTCCTACTATTTTGCTGTCGGTGAGTCGTGGGTGCGATCGCACATTCAACGGTGGATCAGAATCATTGATTATAGCCATACTGATTTTGCACCCAGAATCTGGAGGTGCGATCAATACTGGCTCAACTTTTTGAGAAGATTCAACTGGGGAATTTTTTGCAGGTTGGGGTTGAAATTTCTGAGATTGCGGGTTCGGCTTTGGAATTGCTGAAATCGCTTTTTCATCAGATACTGCCGATTCTGTCTGGGGAGGATTTGAGAGTTTCATGGAACCAGACTGTATGGTAGCCCAGGCTACTCCGATCGCAGTTGACAACCCTGCTAAGCTAATGATGATGATTTGGCTAGTTTTTAATGACATATAACACTTCTCACTAAAATAAGGTATGCGAGGCGATTGGTAATTGGTAATTGGTAATTGGTAATTGGTAATTGCTAATGACTAGCTAAGGTTACATACAATATTCACGCCTTTTAATCTATGTTAATAATTTTTGTTCAAAAATGCGAGTGCCAGACTGTTGATTTCATGTAAAAATACTGATTAGGGACTGATTGTTCAGACTGACAAGATTATGGTAATCTTGCTGTCAGACAGTTGTGCATAAATTTGCCAAGGTCAGCATCCAGGGTGAGGTTGAGTTGAATAACTAAAATGCTAAGATTTATTTCTCACAGATTACAACCGCCTCGCGATCGATTACTCCAGGATGTGAAGCGAGAAGTCCAAGCATCTCGATCGCACTCTTTACACAATGCCGTATTGTCCAACCTCAGTCAACAAGCTGCGCCCCCTGGTGTCAGCCGCTGTTGGGATGTGGATGTGAAGGTGGGAAACCGCCCCAGTTTTCGGCTACCTCCCAAAGCCAGCATTGCTAAAGTGTTCGATCGCACCAATGGCAAATTAGTCATTTTAGGAGCGATCGGTGCAGGAAAAACCACTACACTGCTAGAATTGGCAATGGTGTTAGTTTCCCGCGCCCAAAAAGATGCTAGTTTACCACTACCAGTGCTGTTTGAACTTGGCACTTGGAAAGCGGAATCCGGGGCGATCGCAGATTGGTTAATTGCTCAACTTCGGTTCAAGTACAACATCCCCATAGCTGTGGGTAAACAGTGGCTTGCTGAACAAAAATTGTTGCCTCTATTAGATGGTTTAGACGAAGTAGAAACCCACCGCCAAGATTCGTGTATTCAAGCAATCAATCAGTTTATTGAAAGTGAACTCACACCAAAACATTTAATTATTTGCAGTAGTTTTGACGCTTACAAAAACTCTCCAAATAGGTTTCGCCTACAAGCAGCAATCTTGTTAAAGCCTCTGACAGAAGCTCAAATTCAAAATTATTTATTAGAAGCCAGAAGTCGTGAACTTTGGTATAGCATTGAACACGAGCCAGATTTGTTGAAATTGGCAAAAGCACCGCTATTTGTAAGTATGATGGCTTTGGCTTATGAAGACATTTTAATCGAATCTTGGAAGCGGATAAGTTCAGCAGAAGAACAGCGCAAATATTTATTAACTGCCTATATTCGTCGCCAAATGACTGGGGTAGTCAAGCAGTATCCAAGAGGTAAGGAATTGCGATCGGAACAAATTCGACACTGGCTAGGGTGGTTGGCGAGAAAAATGGAACAGGAAGGCATTCAAGAAGTTTTGCTGGATAAAATACCGTCTAGCTGGCTACAAACTGGTGATGAACGGCGGATGTATCAATTTGGAGTTAAGCTGGTTGGCGGACTGATTTGGGTGATTTTGGGATTAGTTGTCATGCTGGTTAGCGGTTCGATTTGGGGATTGATTGCGGGGGCGATCGCAGCGATAATTAGCGCTTGTTTACCGGGGATTCCTGCCATCGAAAACTTGATTTTGCACCTAGTGCTGTGGTCTAAGGGTCATATTCCTTGGGATTATAGCCGTTTTTTGGATGCTGCGACCGATCGCCTGCTCATGCACAAAACAGGCGATCGGCGCTATCGATTTGTTCACAATTTATTGCAGGAGCATTTTGCTGAGATATAATAGTAGATGTAACTGTGAAGGAGAGCTAAATACCCGATCGCCAAATATTCGACAAGCAAAAGGAAAATCAAACTCAATGACTGTAAAATTCATTCTGAGTGAATACGTTGATCAAGCAATGACTGAGGCTATGTATGACAAACTTGAAGATCATAGCTTTGTCGGCAAAATCTCTGTTTGCAAGGGAGTCATCGCCTTTGGCTCAACTTTAAAAGAGTGTCAAAATGAGTTGCGATCCACTTTGGAAGACTGGATTTTGCTAGGGTTGAAATTGCGACATCGTTTGCCCATAATTGACAATATTGATTATCCAGACCCAAAAGGTTAAGATTGTGACGACTCCCAGCCATAACTCGCGGACGAATATAGGGTAGGCTTCTCAGCAACACCACCTATCGGTTCGGTTACACACTGAGCTTTAATCACTGTCCGCCCGACAGCAATGTTTTTGATATTAATTGCGGCATTTATGTCTCTATCCAATTCCAAACCGCAGATGTGGCAACTATGCCATCTATCTGCGATTGTTTTGGGGACTTTTTTGCCACAATTAGAACAGTTTTGACTTGTGCCATATGGATTTACAGCTATTGTAATTCGTCCAGCATTCTCGGCTTTGACGATTAAGATAGACAGAAATTGACCCCATCCAGCATCCAGAATTGATTTGCTCATTCTGGTTCTAGTCAAACCTTTGATATTCAGATTTTCATAGGCAATTACATCATACCTATCGAGTAATTGTTTTGAAGTCTTGAAGTGGAAATCTTTGCGCTGCCTAGTCACTTTTTGGTGATAATTAGCAAGGCGTTTGACAGATTTATGTCTGCGATTGCTACCCTTGTTTTTGCGAGAAACACTTTTGTTGAGATGCTTTTTACGCTTTTCAGCTTTTCTTGCATATTGAGGAATAGGTACTGTTTCAGATTCACTCGTAATCAAAAAGTGCTTGAGTCCCATATCAATACCAACAGATAAATCAGTGTTGATATCAGGGCTAATTGCTGGTACTGATTCATCTTGTAGCACCAATGTGACATAGTAACCATCAGCAGCTTTGACAATCTGTCCAGTTTTTATTTTGAACCCATCAGGGATAGGACGGTGCAAAATAATTTTTACATCACCAATTTTTGGTAATGTGATGCGATTGCTTTTGAGGCAATTCTGCTTCATTTGGGGATAGGTAAAACTGCGATACCGACCCCTACACTTAAATCTAGGCTTACCCAACCTATTACCAGATTTGTCAGCTTTGATATACCTATCAAAAGCTTTCTTGACTCTCTCAATGCAATTCTGCAATACCTGAGAGTGGATTTCTTTATACTCAGGAAATAGCTGTTTTGTATTGAGCAAGTCTTTCTTTTGCCGGTAGTATTCAGGTTGCTCAACAATTTGTGCAATGCTGCATGATACGAGAGAGCAAAAGTTAATAGAACAACGAGTAGACTCATACCAATTAAATCGTTCTGCCAACCTATAGTTGTACTGTCTACGCAACAATTCAAGCCATTTATCTAGTTGATGGGCTTGCGCTTTGTTTGGACGTAGTTTGTACTTATACGCTGTTATCATGCCATAATTGTATCATTGTTTTAAAGCAGTTGATAAGAAGCTTGAAAGTTACTTGCATTCTTTGAAGATAATTGCTCGTCGGCGAGGCATCGAGCCTAAGAAACTTGATCGCTTTCATCCCGACACTCAATGGAGTACCATTAGAGCGCGGGGCTTCCCGCGACTAAGCTAATCTAACCCTCCTGCAATCATTCACCTCCTATGGCAGAAACCTTATTGTTCAACGCCCTCCGCGAGGCGCTAGACGAAGAAATGGCCCGCGACTCCGCCGTATTCGTACTCGGCGAAGACGTAGGTCAATATGGCGGTTCCTACAAAGTCACCAAAGACCTCTACAACAAATATGGCGAACTGAGAGTGCTCGACACCCCGATCGCCGAAAATAGCTTTACAGGCATGGCAGTCGGCGCAGCAATGACCGGATTACGCCCGATCATCGAAGGCATGAACATGGGCTTTTTGCTCCTAGCCTTCAACCAAATTTCCAACAACGCTGGAATGTTGCGCTACACCTCCGGCGGCAACTTCAAAATGCCAATGGTAATTCGCGGGCCAGGTGGCGTGGGGCGGCAACTCGGTGCCGAACACTCTCAGCGGTTAGAAGCATATTTCCAAGCAGTACCAGGTTTGAAAATAGTCGCCTGTTCGACTCCCTACAACGCCAAAGGGCTTTTAAAATCAGCCATTCGCGACGATAATCCTGTCCTGTTTTTCGAGCACGTTCTCCTTTACAACCTCAAAGAAAACTTGCCAGAAACAGAATATTTAGTCCCACTGGATAAAGCTGAAATAGTGCGATCGGGCAAAGATGTCACAATTTTGACCTATTCTCGGATGCGGCACCATGTCATGCAAGGCGTACCCGCCCTCGTCAAAGAAGGTTACGATCCAGAAGTAATCGACCTAATTTCTCTCAAACCCCTTGACATGGAAACCATTGGTGCATCCATTCGCAAAACCCACAAAGTAATTATTGTGGAAGAGTGCATGAAAACAGGAGGGATTGGTGCTGAACTAATTGCTTCGATTAGCGATCGCTACTTTGACGAACTCGATGCACCAGTTTTGCGGCTTTCTTCCCAAGATATCCCCACACCATACAACGGCAATTTGGAAAAACTGACAATTGTACAGACACCCCAAATTATCGAAGCCGTTCAAAAAATGGTAAATGGGGCAATATAAATAGTTATTGGTTATTGGTAATTTGCGGTGCCCTGGCCTTCGACTACGCTCAGGAACCGCCAAGGGTCGAAGGGTTGTTTGTTATTTGTTATTTGAAAACCGAAAAAAAGATCGGGACTAACCAATTACCAATTACCAATTACCAATTACCAACTACCAATTACCAATTACCAATTACCAATTACCAATAATTTAAATATGCAAAAACAACGTTCAGTATTAGCCCTAATTTTCGTTTTAGTCATCGCCGCCATTACTGTCATAGTAACACTTCCGACACGGTTAGGATTAGACTTGCAAGGAGGGTCGCAACTCACAATTCAAGTAAAAACTACCGCCACAATTCCCAAAATTGACCAGGGAATGTTAGAAGCAGTGCGCCGGATTGTCGAAAACCGCGTTAATGGTTTAGGCGTTTCTGAAGCATTAGTCCAAACAGTAGGAGAAGACCAAATTCTCGTGCAATTGCCCGGAGTAAATGACCCACAACAAGCTGAACGAGTTTTGGGTGGCACAGCCAAGCTAGAATTCCGAGAACAATTGCCGGGAACAGAAGCGCAATTAGCCATTGAGAGGCAATTACAGCAAGAATTAGTGGCAAAAAAAGCACAATTTAAAATCACCCCAGACGAGGCAGAATTTAAGGCAAATCAGGCTGCTTTGAAAAGGAGTAATGAGGCGATCGCAAAACTCTACAAAAGCAGTGAATTAGGCGGTGAAAACCTCAAAGATGCTCAAGCTCAACCCACTGGTAACGAATGGAATGTCGCTCTTCGTTTCGATACTAAAGGAGGCGAATTATTTGGGGAACTCACTAAAAACTTAGCCGGCACGGGACGGACTCTCGGAGTTTTTCTAGACGAAAAAGTGATCAGTTCTCCTGTAGTAGGTGTGGAATTTGCCCAAACCGGAATTACTGGCGGTAATGCCGTAATTCAAGGTCGTTTTACAACCCAAGAAGCTAACGATTTAGCAGTGCAATTGCGCGGTGGTGCTTTACCAGTGCCAGTAGAAATTATTGAAAACCGCACTGTGGGCGCTAGTTTGGGTAGAGACAGTATTCAAAGCAGTATTACCGCAGGTATCGGTGGCTTAGTTTTAGTCTTGATTTTCATGATCGCCTACTATCGACTCCCTGGCGTAATTGCAGATATTGCTCTGTTAATTTATGCTTTGCTAACTTGGGCAGCCTTTGTACTTTTGGGAGTGACTTTAACATTGCCGGGAATTGCTGGTTTTGTACTCAGCATTGGAATGGCTGTTGATGCCAATGTGCTAATCTTTGAGCGCACGCGGGAAGAATTGCGGGCTGGAAAAACGCTATACCGTTCTGTAGAATCCGGTTTTTACCGAGCTTTTTCTAGTATTCTAGACGGCAACGTGACAACGCTGATTGCTTGTGCTGCGTTGTTCTGGCTGGGTGCTGGTTTAGTTAAAGGGTTTGCTGTAACACTAGCCTTGGGTGTAGCAGTGAGTATGTTTACTGCTATTACTTGTAGTCGCACTCTGATGTTCGTAGTTTTGGGCTTTCCAGGATTGCGGAAACCTCAGTGGTTCTGTCCTGATTTGTCCAAAACTGTTAATAGTTGACTGTTGACTGTTGACTGTTGACTGTTGACTGTTAACAGCTAACAGTTAACTTCTTCCTTCTTCCATCCATCCGTTACATCCGTTACAGAATCCGTTGCCAATCTTCCTTCTTCCATCCGTTAAATCCGTTACAAAATCCGTTGCCAATCTTCCTTCTTCCATCCGTTAAATCCGTTAAATCTGTTACAGAATCCGTTGCCAATCTTCCTCTTAAATTATGAAATTCAGTGTTATCAAACAGCGATCGCTCTGGTGGAGTATTTCCGCCGCTATTATCCTCGCCGGTATAGTGTCGATGGCTATCTCTTGGACTCGTCCCGACATCCGCGCACCACTGCGCCCCAGTTTGGACTTTATCGGCGGTACTAGGCTACAATTTGAACTCGACTGCACGAAACCAGAAAATTGCAAACCAATCAATATTGCTGCTGTCCGCGAAATCCTGGATAGCCAAGGTTTGGCTGGTAGCAGCATTCAAGTTATCGGCAAAGAACAGCGGGGTATCTCGCTGCGAACCAAAACTTTGGATGTGGAAAAACGAACTAAGTTGCAAACAGCTTTGAGCGAAAAGATAGGCGCTTTTGCCCCCAAATCAACTCAAATTGATACGGTTGGCCCCACCCTTGGCAAACAATTATTTAGTTCAGGATTGTTGGCTTTATTCCTTTCCTTTGCTGGGATTACTATTTATCTAACATTCCGATTTCAATTAGATTATGCCTTTTTTGCTTTCGTTGCTCTGTTTCATGACGTATTAATTACTGTTGGCGTTTTCTCGTTTTTGGGTTTAGTTCTAGGTGTAGAAGTAGACAGTTTATTTGTAGTTGCTCTCTTGACAATTATCGGTTTTTCTGTTAATGATACCGTGGTAATTTACGATCGCGTGCGGGAAGTAATTAAGCTAAATCCCGGTATGTCGATCGACCAAATTGTCGATGATGCCGTCATGCAGACCCTGGGAAGGTCAATTAACACGACTTTTACTACGCTGCTGACATTGTTTTCAATCTTCTTGTTCGGTGGCGAAACACTCAAATACTTTGCTTTAGCTTTAATTGTCGGTTTTATTGCTGGTGCGTATTCAAGTATTTTCATTGCCAGTACGCTGCTAGCTTGGTGGCGCAGTCGCACAGGCCACTCTATCCCCGTTCCTGTAGAAGCCATAAACCCGTCAGATGAAGTTTAGTTAATTAACTGTTGACTGTTAACTGTTAACTGTTAGCTGTTAGCTGTTAACTGTTGACTGTTAGCTGTTGACTGTTGACTGACTAATAACCAATAACCAATAAGCAATAACCAATAAGCAATAACCAATAACCAATAACCAATAACCAATAACCAATAACCAATAACTAATGACTAATGACTAATGACCCAAACTTTCAAATCGAAGTCCAAAGGCTCCACAAATTAACAGTATATGGCCGCTGGTTAACTGTAATATTTTTGTGGATTAGCGTCGGTTCTTTGAGCATTTGGGGTTTGCGAGATGAAATTGCTTTGTGGATCGAAAACTTGACTTGGGCTGCGGTGCGTTATGGTTTATACTTTCACCGCTGGCCGACTCTCGGTTTAGGTTTGTGCTTGGGGATGACTTTAGCAGTGCTAACTTGGCAAGGGCGCAATCTGCTGCGGGGATTACCGCTGCGGGAAAAACAGCGTTTGGAAGAACAAGTCCGCCGCATTCGCGAACAAGGGCCGAGTCATCCTCTGTGGAAGTGGGTTTGCCGATTTTAAAGTATTAAAAATTAAGCAAAGCTATGGAAAATCTGTATTGGAGAAGACTGTTTCAGTGGAATCTCGATCGCAAATTTACTTCCTTTTCCTGGTTCCGAAAAGCACTTTAGTCTGCCACCATGTTGGTTGACCACAATTTCATAGCTAATCGATAGTCCTAAACCTGTTCCTTTACCGATCGGCTTAGTCGTGAAAAAAGGATCAAACAGTCTATTTCTAACCTCTTCTGTCATCCCGCCACCGTTGTCATAGATCCTAATTGATATCTTGCTTTCTCCGATTAACTCCGTACAAATCCGAATTGTCGGTGTCAAATATTCAGAATTATTAGTTGAGGATTTGGCATCTATTGAGGAATTATTTGATGCCATAGCTTCCGACTTTTGCCGATCGCTTATGTCTATATTTTTAGCTCGATCACCCTCATCGAGAGCATAAATAGCATTAACTAAAATATTCATGAACACCTGATTGAGCTGTCCGGGATAGCACTGTACCAGCGGCAATTCGCCGTATTCTTTGTGAATTACGATCGCCTGATGTCCCGGTTTCCCTTTGAGCTGACTTTGCAACAGCATGATAGTATTGTCGATACCGTCATGAATGTTGACTTGTTTCATTTCAGCTTCGTCCAACCTGCAAAAATTCCGCAGTGATAAAACAATATCACGGATGCGCTCAGCACCTTGCTGCATAGAATTGAAAACTCTCGGTAAGTCTTCAATCAAGTAATCTAGTTCTATTTTTTCTGCTTCTGCTTCAATTTCTGGTATGGATTTTGGACAGTGCTGCTGATAGATTTCCAGCATTTTCATTAAGCTTTGACTATACTCTTTAGCGTGGTGTAAATTGCTATAGATAAAACCGATCGGATTATTGATTTCGTGAGCAACCCCTGCGACTAACTGCCCCAAAGAAGACATTTTTTCGGTTTGAATTAGTTGAGCTTGAGTGCGCTGAAGTTCGAGCAAGGCAAATTCGAGCTGTTGGGCTTGATGTCTCAATTGCGCTTGCGATTCGCGCATCGCGACAGTTGATAACTCGTGAATTTGCAACTGAGCAAGTAGCAGTTGGTGTATGTCTAAAAGTTTGTAAGTTTCTGGTTCTATCCGCACTACAATTGGTTCGTGGATTAATTCAGGCGATCGCCCTAAAGACTGCCGCACAGCCGCCATAATTGAGGTATTGCGATCGAAAATCAAGAGATCAGTTTGAGTAAAACGGTAGAGAACCAATAAAGGCTGTTGAGCAAATAACTCCAAGCTATAGGGACGGCTCATCTGTTCAAAAAAACGCCGTCGCGAAATCATACCCGTAAACTTTCCCTGATCCGTAATAATTATGCCCGGAAGTAAAGGATTTTTTTGAAAAATGTTAGCAACTTCGCTCCCCGGACAGTCAGACTCTAGGAGAGAATCGTACAGAGTTAATTCTTGTAGAGTCGATCGCAAACCCAGCGGCGGATTCATGGGACTCGATCCGTCAGTTTCATACACTACTCCCTCCTTTGATCATCCGATTTAAGGTTTTAGATTTGAGATTGATCCCACATTAGTTATATCAAATTCAGTTTATTTAGCAGGATTTTTTGCCTTAAATAATGTCAATTGTCAGTTTTCTCGCACAAATGTCGGTCTTTCTGAACATTCGGATTATTTTGCAGGTAGTCTCCCAGCCAATCACAGCCGATCGCGAGTAATTTGTCAAGTTCGCCAACTTCGACAGTCGCAGCATCCAGACTCCAAAGCCTGACCGACGAATCTTTACCCGCAGATGCTAAAGTTGTGCGATCGGGACTAAAGCTCAAACTCCACACATCCGCTTGATGTCCCTTAAAAGTTTGCAGCAAAGTCCCATCAGCCCCCCAAACTCTCACCTTACCGTCCATACTACCCCCTGCAACGGTTTTGCTGTCGCCACTCCAATTAATACTACCTAAACCCGTTGTAGAATCCGCTAAAGTCTTGAGCAACTTACCCTGAGTATTCCAAAGTTTCACAGTCCAGTCATGACTAGCACTCGCAATCATCTTAATTTTAAAACTATTGGCGAGAGTGCCTGTAAAGCCTGCATACCACTGGACTGGAGTCATATCGACCGTGTTCTGTTGGTGGCAAATCTGACACTGAAATTACAGGGGAAGAAAAAGGAAACTTTTTTATTTTACCTGACTTTTTGCCAACTGTAACTTGAATTTGCTGAAGTTGATTTGATTTTGATAAAGTTTCGAGCATTTTTTTCTTCCCGCTATTTTTTTTACGCAATTCTCATTAAAAACTCTAGAATATTGATGGCGGGAATTTCAGGGGGGGCTGGTTTTTTGGGCGATGGAACAGAGTTTGATTTAAGTCTAATTTGAGGAAAGAAACTGACCATTTCCATGTGCTTTGCCGAGCTAGGTGTGCTAAGTGTATAGACGGTGGCCCGATCGCGCTTTCCGCAAAATGTCAGTATTTCAATGTGCACATCCGCTGAGTCTGAATCATCTCAACAGTGAAATTAGCTCTCATCCTGTGTTGATATGGATTTGAGACTTTTTGAGAGTGGGGAGATATTTAGGCGATCGGTAGACAGTTGGCGTATTGGCACAAGGGGAGAGGGGGAGAGAGGGGAAGAGAGGGAGAGGGGGAGAGAGGGAGAGAGGGAGAGGGGGAGAAGAGGGAGAGAGGGAGAGAGGGAGAAGAGGAGAGAGGGGGAGAAGAGGGAGAGAGGGAGAGGGGGAGAGAGGAAGCAATATCACCCAAAAGAAAGATGTCTTCAACGGAAATTGGGTGTTATGTTGCTAAAGCATTCTATACAAAAATACTTTTAGTTAAAAGGAGAGCAAAAAATGGACAAACCTACAGAGCGCGAAGAAGAAAGAGTAGGCGAAAGAGAACTCGAATCTAATCGTTTAGAAACCCCTATCTATAGTCAGGAAAAAGTTAGCGTTGAGGAGTTAAAGATTAATGGCGACGATTTGGTTGCTAAAGTTAAAGAACTGATTCACGAAGGCAGTATCCGTCGAATAATCATCAAAAATGAAGAGGGACAAATCTTGATTGAAGTTCCTCTGACGGTGGGAGTAGTCGGCGGAGTCATTGGTGCGACATTGTTTCCAGTAATTGCAGCAGTAGGTGCGATCGGTGCATTGGTGGCTCACATGACGATAATCATCGAAAAATCAACGTGATATCATATCAAATCCGTTTGCATCGTCCTGTATTAATCTCTCTCTTCTCTTCCTTTGTGTCCTTTGCGCCTTCGCGGTTAAATCATTCCGATGCAACCGGAAACGAGATCAATTCCCGTTGCATTCAGAGATGATAGTAACTGAGGAAACGGCAGTGCCGTTTCCCTACCCAGAATAATTGTAGGGAAATGGGTGTGCCCATTGGTGTCAACTTAAGCCGAAAGCCCCCCAGGGAATTCAGTCCGCCCGCCAGTCCGCCAGGGAATGAATTCCCTGTCTAATAGCTAAAGTCCTCGGTCGAGGACTGAAAAATTCATTAGTCCTCGACCGAGGACTTTAGCTTTGTGAGACTCGGTTTTAACCCCTGTCGGACTATTGGTTGTACCTTAAGTTGACACCAATGGGGTGTGCCGTGTCCTGATGGCCAAATATTCTAATAAATCACCTTATGTGTTAGTTTAACTTTCCGTAAAGCCATCTTTCTACTATCAAAAAGTTTCATAACTCCTGATTCTATCGTGTCGATAACCTCGGCATCACAGACAGAGAGAAGCTGTTCAGCAGAAAGATGACCTGCAAAAAAATCTTGAGCTTTCTTCAAAAAGTTGCCAGTTTCAGCAAATCCAATAGATTTGATAATAAACGTAGAAACAGGGGAGTTTTTAATATCATAAGGAGATTCTTGATCGCGGCCTATTTCTAACAAATCTAAGACCTGTTTTTGCAACTGATTTTCCAGAGGATAGGCGATATTTCGGTTGGGTAAGTAATCTTCCAAGGCTGAGGTTGTGAATCCCGGTGCGCGCATTTCTCCCATCATAGTTGAAAGGGGAATATCACGCCCCAAACGGTAGGAAAGGGCTTCCAAAATAGCGATCGTAATCAGCTTTACGCCCAAATAAAGTTTGGCAACTTCGATGTTTTTTCTAGTTCTGGAAATCATGCCCGCGTAGATTTCATCGTCCGGTTCTTGCATGAATTGCTGAAAAACCAGTTCTGGTTTAAGGAAATTCAAAAACCCTTCCATTTTTTGCAAAGACCTACGATATCCACCAACAGTATAGGAATTGACGTTGCTTAATTCGTGGTTGGTTTCGGGCATCAAATTCCAAGTATTGTCTAAGAAATTAGAGGAATTTTGAGAGGCAAAATTCTCTACGTCCCGATTTGCTAATCTGACCGATCGCTTGACAATTTCGCAGAGTTCTGCATCAGTCAATCCCAAATTAAAATCGCGATTTGCAGTTAGCAAACGCTGGTGCAAAAGCTCGATCGCACTTAAACCATTGGCCGAAACTCCGCGAAAAGGAATAGTAGCTTCAATGCAGGCTGTGATCTGAACGATCGTACTAGGAGGCAAAAAAGGCTCCAAACATTTCCCTGCAATCACGGCGCTCAAAAATTCGTTTTGGCCAGCAAACGGAGAGAGAATTTGACCGGGAATAAACCCAAATACTGCCGCCACAAGCTGATATATGGCATCCTTTGGGAGTTCGGCTGCGCCTCTAATCACTAACTGCGATCGCACCTCGTTGACAAAAGGACAAAGGGCACTACTGATATTAAAATTTACTCCCTGATCGACTTGCACGTACACGAGGTCGTGAAACAGCGCAGCCAAGACTTCGATCGGATCGACAGAGCCCCCGACCTCAAAAATGTGTTCCGACGTGTGAAAATAGCGCCAAGGCCCCCTCATGGTTTGAATGATCAGCTCGGCGATCTGTTCAAATTTTGGAATGTCTACTCGACCGCCTAATTGCTTGATCGATGTGACTAAGCAATCTAAGCACCGTTTTTGTTCTTCAGATAGCTCCATTTACGCACCTCCCGTGCATTCCCTGATTCCCCCACTTGATTAGAATGGTATCAAAATGCGCTGCGATCGCGCCATCATTCGTCAATTAAAACTGCCAAATTTGAGGGTGGGAGGGGGAAGGAAGAGAGGGGGAGGGAGAGGGAGAGGGAGATCGGGGGAGCTCAGGAAATTAGATCTTAAAAAATTCCAGATTTGTGGAGATTCGTGGAACTTGGGCGATTTGTATCATAAATTACAGTAGAGGCCACCGGCAACGGTCATTAAATACTTTCCTCCTGAATCACGCTTTCCAATTGCTCAACCAGTGGCGCTAAATTATTCGTCACCGTATCCCAAACAATATCTAAATCTATAGAAAAATAAGCATGAGTTAACCGATTCCGCATCCCAACCATACCCGCCCAAGGAATCCCCGGATGTCTCGCCCTACATTCGGCGGAAATTCTCCCCGCCGCTTCACCAATAATTTCTAAATCTTTAACAACTGCCAACACCAACATCCTATCGTTAGCTAAATTCTCTCTAGTCTTTCCAGACATAAAACCGAGAGCCTCCCTTGCTGCATCCTGCATATGGTGCAAGCCATAGGTGTCAACTTAAGGTCAAACGTAGTCATAGACTGTTGTTTGACGACTAGGCCCAGATCCCCCCTAGCCCCCCTTCTTAAGGGGGGGACAGGAGTCTTCTCAAAGTCCCCCTTCTTAAGGGGGATTTAGGGGGATCTAGACTTAGGGAAAAACGAGATTTATCAAGGCTTTCAAGCTTAAGTTGACACCAATGGGTGCAAGCGACTTAAATCATCAATTGCTGTCATACTGCACCACCGCCTCTGCCATTACTCTGTCTCGAAAATAAACACTTAACTCATGAGGAGTCCTTAAATCTATCTTTCTCCCCTCCAACAGTTCTGAAAGTTCCATTTCCATACTGACTATCTTAAAATAACCCGGAGTTTTTCCCGGCTCAAACTCCACTAAAAAATCAATATCGCTTTCCGGTGTAAAATCATCCCTTAACACCGAACCAAATAAAGACAGTTTGCGGATATGGTGACGCTGGCAAAATCGGGCGATTTCTCCCTTGGGAATCTCAATACATAATTGTTTAGTTTCACTCATTCCTTTCCCCCTTCCCGCAACATTATTATATTGATATCAGTTGATAGGCTATGCTATGTAAGCAAAATTAATTTCTAGGACATTTTCCTGAATTAACATATTCACGGAAGCTCTTACTGTAAAGATGACTTTTTGAGTTCCACCAAGCTGCTGCCCCTTTTTGTTGTAAGTCATTCCGCATATTTAGGCACCAACCAGCCCATAATTCTTCTTCTAACAACTTATTTTTATATTGATAATACAAATTTTCATACAGATTAAAAAAACTACAAATAAGCTCGTTAAACCGGGTGAATTCATTCTCATTTAATTTTTCCAGATTTGTTATGCCTAACTTGTATATCCGCGCCACTTCATCATCCTGGCTTATACGTGACTCAAGCTCTGCCCAAGCGCTAATAATTGATTGATAGGTTGCACCCTTGGTTGCTTTTGTACTTTCTTTAACTTGAATTGCCAAATAAATCAGTGATACAACTACTGCAATAGTCTGAACAATGCCAGTAATATCGCTGATAGATAGGTTTAATTGTGCTATATACATCTTTCCACGTCCTTGATTGATTCCCTCGTCTTCGGCAACAACAAACAGTACCGCCTCCTACAAACTCTCATTTTAGTTTAGAGACGGGACGATCGCATCAAAACCTTCAGAAACACCCGCCAGTCCCAAAGAAACCGGGTTTTTGCTCGTTTCTGTCGGCTGCGATCGAGTATTCTCGGAAAAAACCCGGTTTCTGCCCAGAACACCGCATTGCGGTGTCCCTACAAATCAATTTTCACCTTTTAGAGAGATGCACAAAATCGATCGCTCGCGCAATATTAACTAGAACTAAATTATTTGGGAGAAGTGGCGTGAAATTTGTGTCCGATCCGCCAATTTCGGTAAAAGTCCGCAAGATGAACGAGCGGGTACGGTGGGAAGAAAAGTCGATCGCCGATCGAGGAATAGACCAAACTAAGATGGTTTTGGACGATGGAGTTTCAGACAATCCAGAGTTTTCGTTTCTAGTCGTAGGCGACAGTGGTACGGGGAACCACCGGGGTCACAACCCCCAGCGCCAAGTTGCCGAACTGATGCTGCGCGAACGCGAAAGTTGCCGTTTCGCCCTGCATACGGGCGATGTAGTTTATCTCGTCGGTTCCAGCGAATATTACTTGCAAAACTTCATTCGTCCTTACCGCGAGTTTCTCGTCGGCGGCGATGCGCCTTCTCGGATTGCATACGATCGCATGATCTTCAATTTTCCATTCCTACCAGTACCAGGAAATCATGACTATTACGATTTGCCAATTTTCTACGGCATTCTCTCAGCCACCGCATTACCGGTGCGCCGCCTGCTAGGATCGAAATTGGATTTGGATGTCGGCTGGCATGGTTCCGATCGCGGAAATGCCTATGCTAAAGCCTTTCTCGACTACCTGCAAGCTCACAAACTGCCGTCCGAGCTCGATCGGCACCTAGACACCCACTACACGGCTCACAGCAGCACCGGCCGCTGCATCCGCTACCAACCAGGACACTTTACCCGCTTACCCAACCGTTACTACAGTTTCCGCAGTGGTGGAATTGATTTTTTCGCCCTGGATTCCAATACCTTTAACGAACCTTTGCCACTCCCAAACACCAAAGAGGGCGACATTCACCGCCAAAATTTGCAAATCGATAGGGAGAAGTTGGAACAAGAAAAATTGGAAATGCTCGAAATGTCCGATCGGCTAAACCCCGAAATTCCCTCCGAAGCCGAACAGCTAGACGACTTGCGCGCCAAATTAGAGCAAGTTGACGAAATGCTGATGGACATTGACAAACAACTGTCCTCGGACAAAACCGCCTCCACTGACTTTGAACAACTCGAATGGCTCAAACTGAGCTTGATTGCATCTTGGGCTGATTCTGAGGTACGGGGGCGGGTGATTTACCTGCACCATCCCCCCTACGTGACTGAGGCGACAAAGTGGAATCAAGCTCAAACTTTGGCGGTTAGGTGGCGTTTGCGCGAGGTTTTCGATAGGGCGGCGCGGTCAATTGGGGATGGGTTGCAGGGGCGGGCGATCGTTGATTTGGTGCTGACGGGTCACGCCCACTGTTTGGAATACCTGCGGACTGGGGATACTGGACACGCTGATTCCCATATTAATTGGATTATCTGCGGGGGAAGCGGCCACAGTCTCCGCCGCCAGCGCCCGGAAGGGCCAATGTTGGAGGAGTTTTCGAGTCCTGAAGCTTATCGGTTGGCGCGGGAGTCTGGTGCCAAAATAGCCCAACGGCGGGTAGCGGAATCTTTGCTATTTGTCGGCCGCAGCGGTCAAGGTTCGCACAAACGCCGTCCTTATTCGTGTTTGCGGATTGATGTGCTCGACGGATGTCCGCCGAAGTTCCGAGTTCGGCCTTTGGTTGCGGAACGATTTGAGGGGAAATGGCATGATAGTGCGATCGAGCCTTTTGTAATTTAGCATCAGTTTAGAAATTACTAATTACCGATTACCCATCACCGATTATGAAACGTTCTGCTTGCCTAATTTTTAATCCGGCTGCCGGTCAAAGCGATCCAGAGCTAGATTTAGCTCTAATTCGGCAACTTCTAGAACCTGCTATTGACTTGGATATTCGGCTGACAACACCCGAACTAGATGGAGCTGAAATTGCCCTGGAAGCAGTTTCTAGAGGAGTTGAGTCAATTATTGCTTCTGGGGGAGACGGCACTTTATCAGCCGTTGCAGGTGCGATTGTCGGCACGAATATTCCCCTGGGAATTATTTCGCGGGGAACTGCGAATGCTTTTGCCAATGCTTTGGATCTTCCGAATACAATTGAAACCGCCTGCGAAACTATTTTGGGAGGGTTGATGCGGGTGGTGGATGCAGCTATTTGCAACGGTAAACTACCGATGGTTTTGTTGGCTGGAGTGGGTTTTGAGGCGGAAACTGTCGAAATGGCCGATCGCGAAATGAAAAATCGCTGGGGAATGTTGGCCTATGTTTTGTCGGGAATTAAGCAGTTAAACAATTTAGAAAGGTTTGAAGCGGAAATCGAAACGGAAGATAAAATTGTCACTGTTACTGCTGTGGCGGTAACGGTGGCGAATGCCGCGCCACCTACATCTATTTTAGCTCAAGGGCCGGCGGGGATTATTTTTGACGATGGTTTGCTGGATATTACTTTGGTTGCGCCAGAGAATAAAGCTGGGGCGATCGCAGCTTCCTATCACCTATTGCAAACGGCTTTGACTGGCAGTGCGAGCGATCGGGACGACATCGGTTATATGCGAACCAAAAAGATCAAAATTACCACCGATCCACCTCAAAAAGTTGTTGTAGATGGGGAAATTATCGGCATGACACCGCTGTCTATTGAGTGTATACCGGGGGGATTAACTGTCTATGTACCGCGAATTGAAGAGCCACCTGTGACGGAAAAACTTACAGGTTTGTCGGATATCAAAGTTGTTTTGAAGGAGAATTAGTTGCCATAAAAAAATCTATCTTTTTTTGTGGTTCTGAGATGTTGCACCCATTATCAAGAACGGGCAAGATGCCCGTTCCACAAGAGATGAATTTTCTTGTGGAATAGGCATCTTGCCTGTTCCTAAACAAGTTTCCGGTTACACCGGAATGATATAGAGGAGACCGCGAGTGCCTTAGTCCCTACAATTAATCTGGCCTAGGGACACGGCACTGCCCAAGGAGTGTCAACTTAAGCTGTGAGTCCGCCAGTCCTTGCATCTCCTACCAGTCCGCCAGGGAATAAATTCCCTGTCTAATAGCGAAAGTCCTCGGTCGAGGACTAATGAGTTGAAAAGTCTTCTCTTCAGTCCTCTTTGAGAGGAACGCTTTGGGCACTGCCGTCTCCTAATTTCTAAAGTCCTTACTACAAACCATTTGTATTTTTAGGCTTCTAAAATTTGGCGAATCCGACGTTCTAAAAGTTCGAGATCGAGTCCACCTTCATCGCGGCTAATCCGGCGCACAGTGACATTAACATTACTCAAATCAGCTAGCAAATCTTGGAGTATTTCCTGTTGTTGTCGAGCCTGAGTAATTTCGCGCGGTTCTTGCACCAAATCGCGGACAATTGTGTCTTCAGCGCGGGAAGCAACGATCGGGTCTAGTTCGCCGTCTATATGGACGAAAGTGCGTCGTCCGGGGCCGCGTTCTGCTTCGATTGGGATGACTGCTGTCACTTTGTCCGATCGCACATATTTACCAAATCCTAGATGAACTAAGACGGAAGATTGTATTTTCATAGATAGCAAGATTTATTTGTAAGTTATCTATATTTTAGCTTTTATATCCATGAGATCACAACTAATATGAGAGCTATTTATACTACAATATATGTCGGTTTTTTCTCGGATTTATGGTTGTCAAAATTCGTGAAGAATGCTAATTTTTGTTGTGATATTTCAACAGTCCCATATTCGCACCATCCGACATTCCGGCGGGGGTTTAAACCCCCGCCTCAAAGCGAAAGTCCTCTTAAGAGGACTGAAGAATTTATTCAAAATGCTCGAAGCTGTGAATTGAATTTCAAACAATGTTATTACATATCATATCAATTCCGGTTGGATCGGAATTATTTAACCGCAGAGAACGCAGAGAACACAGAGAGATGAATAATTCCGATGTTAACAGATTTGATATCATTCAATATCTGGGTTGAATCAAATAACTAAATAAAATAGGATTCCACAGTCCTATGCAAGAGGACTTTCGCTATGAGACAGGGGTTTCAACCCCTGTCGGACTATCGGGATATGGCAAATCTCGGACTGTCGGTGCGCGACAGTTGGCTGATGCGTTAACATAAAAATAGAGCGATTTGCGATTTTGAGATTCGAGAACAACTCCCACCGATAAACAGGAAAGCCTAAATGATCTCAATTAGTCTCGACTTAGTTATCAGTCTCCTGACAGCCATTCCCTTCGGCGCCCTCAGAGACAAGTTTCAGCGCAACGAAACTGTCATCAAAACATTAAAAAGATTTAACCTTGACCCTGATGCACCGCCAGCCGATTTTAGCGGAGTTTATGTTTATACTTTAGTAGAATACGGTGCTGGTAAACCCAAACAGATTTTAGAACTATTTCGCCAACCAGAGATTGAATCAGCATTTCGCAAAGCTTTCGAGTCCGATAGCCCAGCCATTTTAATTCAAGCAGGCGATGAATATCTGAATGAGAGTGCTTTAGGCAAAGAAATTCGAGATTTAGGCATTGACCCCAGACGGGAATACATGGCATTTGCGGCCGTGTTTATGGAAGTCGCAAAGCGGACGCGGACGCTGGGTGATGTGATGATGGGAAATGCGATCGCCTCTTTGCAAAAACGCCTATCTATGGTAATGGATCGCATCGAACGCCTCCCCACTCTCGAAGGAATTCGCACCGAATTTGCGCGGCTGGAAGCCGAAGATTATCCCGCACTTCCCGCAGCAGCATCAACGAATATTCAAAAGTCTCAAGCTTTCATTTTATCACAACAAGTTCGCGGTTGGTTTGAAACATTAAATTATCAGTTTGAAACCTATCAAATTTCGGAAGATAACTATTTTGAATGGATTATCGATGTTCCGGTGAGACGCAAAAAATACGATCGCATTTTAGTGCGCGGAATTGCCGGAGAAGCCGGACTCAGAGACATCTGTGCCTTGCGCGAGTCGGTGAAAAAACAGCGCACCGATGAAGGCTGGTTAGTCACCGCCCGCCGCATCAGTAGCGCCGCGCGGGATGAAGTAAAGAAAGATGAAAATCGCGATTTAGCTTGCTATACCTTCGATGAATTGCTCGACCAAGATGCCGATTTTACCGCTTATCTGGATTGGCTAGAAACAGAAATTACCAGCCGGAAAATTAATACAAAATACGTGCCACTAGCTTGTACAAAAGAAGAAATTGACCCCGATACTCACCGCAAAATAGGAGTGAGTCATTATGGCGAGGGAGATGGGTGGATTGAAGGTTATATTGACCTGTGGTTGGATGACCCAGTAAAAGAACATATCTCAGTTTTAGGAGAGTTTGGGACGGGGAAAACTTGGTTTGCGATGCACTATGCTTGGATGGCGCTACAACGCTACCGAAATGCTCAAAAGCGCGGCTTAGAACGTCCGCGTTTGCCGTTAGTAATTCCCCTCAGAGATTATGCTAAAGCAGTTAGTGTTGAGTCGCTATTTTCCGAGTTTTTCTTTCGCAAACACGAGATACCTTTGGCGGGTTATTCGGCGTTTGAACAACTGAATCGGATGGGTAAGTTTCTGTTGATTTTCGATGGTTTTGATGAAATGGCCGCTAAGTGCGATCGGCAAGAAACCATCAACAACTTC
>REAP01000273.1 GCA_004294385.1 Oscillatoriales cyanobacterium
TGTTTGAGGTTGATTCCAGTTAGCAGAGGTGAAAGTTAAACTGTTTTTATCTATCGTACCTTCAGCGATGTTACTGCTAGTTAATGGAATGGTGACATCTGCTGTTGGTTGGCTTCTCAGGCGGATATCAAAAGTGGCTTGGGAACCGAATTCGCTGGTATTGCCACTAATTGGGAGGATGTCAAATCCGGCGGTGTCGTTGTCGGTGATGGTGAAACTACCTGTGGTGGTGCTTCCTAATACGATGCCTGCTGATGGATTGCTAATCGTGAGGTTGGCAGTTTCGGTAATTTCGGCGATTTGGTCGTCGTTGATGGTGAAGGTAACTTGTCCGCTGCTTGTGCCATTGGCGATGGTGATTTGGGTGGGAATGGTGCCGGTGAAATCAGCAGCCGTGGCGCTTCCTGTTAAGGCTAGGTTAACAGTTTGGTTGCCGACTACGGGTGCGTTGGTAGTAGCGGTGATGGTGATGCTGGTTGTTCCGGCTTCGGTGCCGGTGGTGGGGGTGACAGAGAGGTTGACTGTGGGGAAGTCGTTGTCGGTAATTGCGACGTTACCAGTAGTAGTTCCTAATGTCAAGCCAGCCGAAGGATTGGAAATTGTGAAAGTGCCTGTTTCGGTTCCTTCTACCAGTACATCATCATTAATATTGATGGTAAATAGGAATAGTGCCTGTGAAGTCAGCAGGAAGTGCCGTACCTGAAAGAGCCACATTAACGGTTTGAGCGCCGACAACTGCTTGAGATGCTGTAGCGGTGACGGTAATTGCTGTGGTGCCGGCTTCTGTACCTGCGGTGGGGGTGACAGAGAGGTTGACTGTGGGGAAGTCGTTGTCGGTAATTGCGACGCTACCAATGGTGGTAGTTCCTAATGTCAAGCCAGCCGAAGGATTGGAAATTGTGAAAGTGCCTGTTTCGGTTCCTTCTACCAGTTGCTAAATTGACTGTTTGAGCGCCGACGACATTACCTTCAGCAGTGGCGGTAAAGGTAATAGCTGTTGTCCCGGCTTCACTAGCAGTATTTGTGCTGGCAGTGAGGTTAACTTTCGGTACGGTAACGGTGATGGCTGCGGTGTTAGCGGCTGTGCTGATACCAACGTTGATGCTGGTATTGGCGGTGGCACCATTAGTACCGACGACTTGATCCCAAGCACGGAAGGTGAGGGCGTTGGTGATAGTGCCGTTGTAGTTGGCGGTTGTTGGTTGAAAGTAGATGCGGGTACTGGCATCTGCTGCCAATAAGCGGGAGTTGGCATTGGTTACTGCGCCCAAGGCGTTCCAGGTTGTACCGTCATCTGTGGTGTAAAACCAACTGCCGTTAGTCGTGTCAGCGGCAGTGAGGGCGATGCCGGCCAATGCCCCAGTGTCGGGATCGGTGATGTTTGTACCTATCGCCACAAGGCTGGAAACTAGGGTACCGACAGCACCCACCGGCGCGGGTGCGTTTTCTAGGACAGAATTGAGGGTAACAGGGGTATTGTTAAGGACGGGTGCAGTGTTGATGCTGCCGTAGATATCGTTGTTATTGGGGGTGGTGTTTGCGTTATTAGCAGCAGTATTGCTCGTGGTGCGGAGATAACCGACGACGCTGACAGTGGGAAGAGCCGCTGGCATTCCCTGAGTGTTGCCTTGGGTGGTTTGTGCGGTTTTTGCGGCTGCATCCAACACAAAAATTGCGCCTCCCAAAGCTTGGCCGTTATTCGCTCCAGTGCCGCCTGTTGTGTTGTTGTTGTTGAAGGTATTATTCTGTAGCGTTAAAGAGCCTTCTCTGACAAAAATCGCGCCACCCAATCCGGCACCGCCACCACCAGGAAGAGCCGCAGAATAGCCTGTAGTACCGCCACCTGCGCCACCGCCAAAGCCACCTGCGCCTGGGTTGTTAGTGTTAATACTCACACCGCCGCCACCGCCAAAGCCACCTCTGCCACCTGAGCCAGCAGCAGCACCGCCGCCACCACCAAAGCCACCCCAACCACCATTCAAAAAGCCTTGGTCGCCAGCAGAACCGCCGCCACCACCGAATCCACCGTTGCCTCCGTTGGTACCGTTAAAACCGCCACCACCACCGCCACCACCAGTACCATTACCGCCAACCGATCCAGGTACCGCCGCGCCAGCACCGCCAGCACCGCCGAAAGCCCCGCCAGAGCCGCCATTTCCACCGTTGTTGGAGTTGTTGTTCCCGCCGCTGCCGCCAAACCCGCCGCCGCCGTTGCCGCCAAACCCGCCGGTGCCACCTCCGCTGTTACCGCCAAGACCGCCACCGCCGGCTAAGAATTGATTATTATTGGCGCTGCTCCCGCCGATCGCCTGGTTGGTCGAAAAAGTGACATTATTAATTGTCACATTACCGTTATAGACAAATAACGCGCCACCCATGCCAGCCGCGCCGCCGCCGCCACCGCTGGTAGCAGTGCTGCCATTTCCTCCTTGGGCTCGTCCTCCGGCTATGCTCATATCGGAAAAACTGACGGTTCCAGACAGCACAAAGAAGGGACGAACATCACCAGCGTCATTGGTGCCGTTGTTATTGACATCCCCACTGACGGTGAAACCGCCTCCAATAAAGGCGATATTACTGTTAATTAGCTGATTCGGAGTCCCCGTCAGCCTGACATTTGTGGCGAGGGTAATAGTATCATCTACCCCCACCGAATTATTCGCCTGCAAAATAGCCCAACTCAGGGTATTTGCTGTCCCGCCTGTCCCATCATCGGTTGCCACCGTGACATTATAATTGAGCAACACACCGTCATAAGCTTTCATCGCCTCTTGATTAAACGGCACGGCTGCTTCTATCTTGCCCATTGCTATTTCTAAATCCCAGTCGCCACCTTTAGCAGCATTTCCCGTCAAATTGTCAGAAGCTGCAATATCGGCGCCTGTTATTTCGCTCAATCGCTTGACAAAATTCTTGCCAGTGTCTCCGGCGGCTACATCGCATCCATATAATAGGATATCGCCATTTTCTGTTATGGCATTTCCCCACTGTTTTAGCTGAGTGCTGAAAATTTCTATATCGTTCCTATTCAGTACATCTGAACCGAGTTTTAGACTGCCTTCGCTACCGTGAGAAAGGATATGCACGGCTGAAATATCTTTTTGATTTGCCAAGGCGTTAGTAATTTGTTCGATCGCGCTCAAATTTTCATTTTAAATGAAAATTTGAGCGCGATCGGCGTTGTCAATTAGGCTTTGATAGTCTTGGACTGAGGAGTCTACGAAAATTATTTGCTTGTTCATATTTGTATATCGTCTGATAGTTTTTGCTTAGTCTTAGATATGCAACCCGTTAAAAATCTATAGCAATCCTTGCAGGAGTCGTAAAGTTTTTTACCCCACCCCAACCCGGACCTTATTAAGGTCCGGGAGTAAGAAATTCACAAATGATTTAGGATTGACAAATGATTTAGGATTGCTATATATAGGAAATAGTTCCCGAATTAAGGGCAGTTTGCTGCACCAAAGACGATTAGTGTCAAAGATGATTTCTTTGTCAGCTTGCGGGTGATAGTCAGCAGAAAAGATACTCAGAATCAGTGCCCGCTTTTGTTCAGGGGAAATGAACACTGAACACTCATTGTCTTCGCTCGTCGCTTCTAACATTCGCTCTACTAAACCCCCCACTGGGCTAGTCATCGCCGGGTGAAAACGGGGGTTTTGGCGCAATACAGCGGCCAGCAAGGTAGAGCCTGATTGTGGTAGTCCTGAGATGAAGTGGGCTTTCACTGACCTTGTGTTGCAATCGGTTTTTCTAAATCATATGCGATTTTATTGTATCATACTAAGGGCAGATTTTTTGAGATTATATGTTTATGTAATATTTGGTTACACAAATTCAAGGTTTACGATATCTTTATAATTTAGAGATGGTGAGTTAGTCCCTAGGTAGCGAATAAATAGACAAGCCGGGTACACTGATCGACAAATATACGGTATACTATTTTGTTCAAACTCGCGCGTTTTCGCACGCAAAGCTTGGATTATCAGTAAAAACCCTCCAACGTTGGGACGTTTCAGGGAAATTACCAGCTAAGCGAAATTACTCCAAAGAAATCAAAGAAAACCTGAAGAATGCTATTGATAAACCAGTACAAGATGTGGCAGAATTGAGCAATCAAGAAATACAGTGTTGAGGTCGAACAATGCTTTTGTCCATCAAAACGAAGTTAAAGCTAAACAAGAGTCAGATGACCATTATGAGTAAGCACGCTGGAATAGCGAGGTTCACTTATAACTGGGGACTGGCTACTTGGAGTGGCTTATACCAAGATGGATTAAAGCCCAATAAATACCTTCTCAAGAAGTTCTTCAACAATCATGTAAAACCTGAGTTTACATGGATCAAAGAGGCTGGTATTTGTCAAAAGATCACTCAATACGCCTTCGACAATCTGGGGGATTCCTTCTCTAGGTTTTTCTCAAAGAAGGGTGGATATCCCAAATTCAAAAAGAAGGGACATCATGATTCCTTCACGATTGATGCAGGCGGCAAGCCAATACCTGTGGGTGGTACATCCATAAAGCTACCAACAATCGGCTGGATAAAAACCTACGAGGGATTGCCTCACACTACCTGCAAATCAATCACTATTTCACGTACTGCCGATAGTTGGTTTATCGCATTTGCTTACGAACAGGAGCATGAACCAACGGTCAAAAGTCATGAAATTGTAGGAGTTGATTTGGGAATAAAAGAGTTGGCTACGCTTTCAACTGGCGTAGTATTTCCGAACCCAAAACACTATAAAGCGCATCTCGCAAAACTCAAGAGATTATCAAGAGTTCTCGCTAGAAAAGCCAAAGGTTCCGAGAATAGATATAAAGCCAAAACCCAGTTAGCAAGGCATCATGCAAAAATAGCAAACCGAGCGAAAAAACACTCTACATCAAATTACTACTTACTTATGCAAAAACCACGCAAAAATAGTAGTAGAAAACTTGAATGTTTCCGGGATGTTAGCTAACCATAAATTAGCGCAAGTGATTGCTGATTGCGGATTCCATGAATTCAAACGTCAGCTAGAATACAAGGCTAAAAAGTTTGGTTGTGAAATAATCATCGCCGACCGATGGTTTCCGTCGAGTAAAACCTGTTCAAGCTGTGGACATATTCAAGATATGCCACTCAAAGAAAGAACCCTGAACTGTGGAAGTTGTGGTCATTCGATGGACAGAGACTTAAACGCAGCAATCAATTTATCGCGCTGGGCTTCATCGTGAAAGCTTACCGAGGGATAACCGCTCCCATGCTCCCAATGAAGTAAGAAGCAAATGTCTAGACTTGTCTAGTATTTGTATAGCAGTTTACTTGGGATTTCTAGATTGTGTAACAGTTAAAAAAGACAAAATTCAGGATGGAAAGGAATTAATATTACTCATAGCCAGGACACTCCAAGAGCCCATTGGTGTCAACTTAAGCCTGAAAGCCCGCCCAGTTCGTTAGTCATCCCGCCCTGGAGACAGGGGTTGAAACCCCTGTCTAATAGCTAAAGTCCTCTCAAAGAGGACTGAAGAGAAGAATCTCAACTCATT
>REAP01000047.1 GCA_004294385.1 Oscillatoriales cyanobacterium
CGCAGCTCGTGTACGATCGAGGCTAATGTGCAGATTGGCTGTATAACTGCCTGGAAATTGACCTTTCAATCTCTTATACTCGGCAACTTGAGTAGAAACAAACTGCTCAGTTTTTTCAGGATCGAGTGTAAATATGTTGATGAGAACAATCCCATCGCCAACTCGGATAGGATTGACAGGGAATCCATTTTCTAGTTGCAGATTATCCATGAATCTATTCCTTTAATTTGGGTTTGAGTTAGATGATTTATGGGCGGAACGCTTTGCATCAGGAGGATAAAGCCAGAGCTTAAACAATCGTGTTATCTGAGGCATGATGACCCAAGTCATCAACGGCATCATGATTGCAATGCTGACCAGGGTTGCTAGCCAAGTAGGGAGTCCATTGGTGATTGGTTTCAACAGAATGGGCATCAGAGAAATCATTGGATAAATGCCGATCGCACTGACGATCGCAGTTTTCCATTTCGGCGGTGGCGCAACATTCGGCATTTCAGGTAAAGCAAACCAAGCTTCTAATCCATTCACTCGCGATACTCTGGGTGTTTCTGTGAGGGCATCTGCCCGTGCAATCCAACCTTGGCAGATTGGAGAGTTTTCCCATTCTTGTAAATGAATCAGCGTGTCGAATCGCATAATCAGTTGCCATTCACCGCCTCGATTGTTGGGGTAGAGAACTTCGCCGCCTAAATAGCCCGGAAATGTACTGGCTGCTGAGGTTACACCTCGGACGGCTGCCTCAAAGTCGGCTTCATATCCTGGTTTAACGCGACGCGCGATCGCCACAACAGCAGGTGCGGAATGTTCTTTCATAGAATTTAGGGGCTAAAAGGTAAAAACGGTGCGGAGTGTTCCAGTTACGATCGTGCCATTGCTGTTTTGATTGGCTGGATGAGTAATGACTTGAATCAATGGAGTAATCCGAATATTGTTGGCTAGCGGAAAGTTGTAGAACGCTTCGATATTTGTTTGTGTTGCGTTTCCTACCTCTGTCAAAATGAAAGGTTGAACTATGCCCAATCCAGCTAAATCACCTTTGACGAACAAATTCTGAAGAGAAACGCCAGCAGACCAATAACTAGGGCGAATATCCCCGATCGTGGTGTCAGGATAGGAAGCGTAACCATAGCGCCCAAAGATGCCAAGCCGTGATGTGATTGCCCAATCAAAGTTTGCGCCAAGCGCCTGAAAATTGCTGCCAAGAACTTCTCCGCCGCTGTACTGCAAGCGGGCCGAGAAGGAGCTTGTCGGTGCATATTCTAGTTCCACAACGCCCATGTAGGGATCGCCAAACAATCCGCCTCTTGCGCCGCCTCCTGCGATCGGAAAAAGCCGAATATCTCCAGGACTGCCACCGCCAAAGAAGCTTTGATTTTCGGGCAAACTTTCTTCTGAATTACTAGCAATGTAAACTGCACGCAGCCTTAAAGCACCTTGATTCGGCTTCCAGTCGATCGCAGCACCTGCACCTCCGGGCCTAGGTAACAGAACAAAATTGTTGATGAGGGATTGAGTCGAAAAATCTCGAAAGCTAACGTTCGCGAATCGATTTTTATCAACAAAATCACCCGCGACCATTCTTGCCCCGACAGTCACGCTGAGATCCTTAGTAGGAGCAAAACTATAGTACAAACGAGCAAGAGATATTTGCGTTGTGCCAGGAATCGCGAAATCTAAGGTACTCCCTAGATTCGGTTCTAGAAATCCAGCCGCATTATCGTTAGTTCCAGGACTCCCAGCCAGTAGGCGAAGTTTTAGTAAGTCAGTACCTTTGAAACTGGTATTTAGATCCAAACTGAGGCGGTACAAAGCGGTCGGATTCGGTCGATCGCGCGTGACGATCGCCTGTTCGCTTCAGTTTCTAGACTATCGACTCGATCGCGTAAACCAGTTAACTCAGTCTTGACATACTCCCCGACCTGAAGGTATAGGGATTCTGGGGTCAAACAGTGATTGCGGGAAGATCCCGTCTAACATCACCTAACCCAAGGGTTGATGCCCCAACCCTTTGAATATTAATTGCTGCGTTTTCGTCCCGTCCGTTAACCGATTGACAAGACGGGCACCGCCATTCTCGCACCGACAGATCCAACTCTTTCAAGACCTGCCCACAATGGCTGCAAGTCTTGCTAGACGGATACCAACGGTCGATAAATACGACCTGCTTATCTTTTTTCTTGGCAACCCATTGGAGGATATTGAGAAATTCGCCAAAAGCTAAATCAGATACTTTCCGTCCCCAAAGTCGTTGCATTCCTTTCAGGTTTAACGACTCAAAACACAGGACATCAAACTTATCCGTTAGCTCGTGTGCCAACTTCCAGAACCAATCAGAACGACGGTTAGCAACGTCCTCGTGCTTGCGAACCAGGTTCAGTCTTGCCCGCTCTCGGTTGGCTGACCCTTTCCGTTTTCTGGAGTGTTCCCGACTTGCTTTTTTAATGGCGCTAAGCGACTGCTTCAGGAACTGCGGGGACTCAATTTCGGAACCGTCGGAAACAGTTAAGAACGTTTTTAAGCCAAAATCAAATCCAGCGATTTTACCCGTCTCGGACTTAACATAAGGCTCTACTACGCCATCGACTACAACGACCAAAAACAGTTCTCCTAAAGGAGTCCGCTTAATGGTCAAAGTTTTAATGGTTCCTTCAATCTCTCGACTGTTCCAGTATTGATACACCCGATTACCAATTTTGACCCTGTTGCCACCCAAGAATTTGTATCCAGCTTGCTTCAGAGTGAACGACTTATACTTCCTGACCTTCTTGAACCCTGGAGGACGAACCCCTTTACTGTGATGCTTAAAGAACAGTTGATATGCCTTCTCAATCCGCTGACAAATATCCTGCACCGCTTGGGAACCAACTAATTGCCAGAACGAATTCCGCTTCCTTAGCTTGGCGATATGAGCCTGAAGTTTTGCACAATTCAAATGCTTGCCCCAAATTCGGTAGTACCGACGATGAAGGGCAATACAATAGTTGTAGATCACCCCGGCGGCATTGATTGACCGCTTAAGGTGCCTATTCCTTTTGCTTTGATATAGCTTAAACTTCACGGTTTTCATATTACTATGATACCATAATGGGTAGCCATTGGGTAGCCATTATGAAGAGTGCAAGACTAAATGTTCGGATTTCGGAAAAGAGATTGGCAAAACTGAGGAGGATTTCTGAGCAAAAGGAAAAAACGATGACCCAAATGGTAGAGGAGTGGATCGATAATCTGCGAGAAGAAAAGCCGTCGTGAACGACGGGGCTTTAGACCCATTCTTTCGGTAAAGTCCTAATTGCTTCATTTCTACAGCCGATTGCCCCAGTAGCTGAGTTCCTGGTAGAGCTGCCCAACCGCTGGGCCTTCTGGCGTTTCCCAGTCCTTCATGATTTCTGAAGCAACCGATGCCCAAGACACCATGACAGCTCCTGCTTGAGTCATGCGTAGCAGCGCGGCTGTTTCATTCAACTGCGTATCAGATCCAGAAACATCCACCACGACATAAGCTTCGTAACCTGCTTCCAGTAAATCGAGTGTGAGTTGCAGCGTGCAGATATCTAGAGAAATTCCACCCAGCAGAACTTTCTTACGCCCGATCGCAGCTAATTTATCCCGAAACGTGGGTTCATCCCAAGCACTCGGTGTATGACGCTCGATCCGAATCGCACGATCGGCATGGGCAACGACTTCCGAAAAGAACTTGCCTCGAAATCCGCCTTCTTCTCCCAGCATAATTGTTGGAATATCGAAGATATTTGACAGGCGAGTAAAGGCTTCTGCATTCTTTCGGAGTAAGTCGTGATTGATAGTCTTCAGTCCTGGCAAAAATCCGTCTAGGAAGTCAACCAAAACCACAACGCAATTATCGCGAGTTAGTTTTTCACAATAGTTCATGGTAAGTCTCTTAAGTTTCCTTTGTTGTTTTCCTAGCTTTCAAAAAGCCTGTCAATCGTCGCCAATTGGCTTTTGCTACTTTCCACTGAAAAATCAGATGCACTGCAATAAAAGCGAGAAAGGTATAAGCCAGCCAAAAATGGAGCGATCGACCAAAATCGACCATTGCATCATTTTGCGGAAACAAATCTGGCAGTAGCAGCCCGAAAAATTTGACGTTGTTCGATCGAAAAGAATTAGAAAAGAAAAAACCTGCGATCGGGACTGCCCACATGAACACATACATCAATGCGTGCAATGCAAAATTTCTCCACCATTGCGGCGAGAACTTTGGCAATCGCTTCGCGTATTTCTTCCACATCACCTGAATCAGCGTCAAAATCCGCCAGGTGAGCAATGCCATTGTCAGGACACCGATCGACTTGAAACTCCGTTCTAGGCAACCGCGCCATGAATGTGCCACCGACAAACAGAATCAGATAGCAGCCTGCCATCCACCAATGAACGGACATCAACCGCTGGAAAGCAGAATTGAGCCTTGGCTTTTTGACGGTTTCCTTTTGGAGTGAACTCATACTGAATGCCTCTTACAAAATGCCACCATTAACTTGAATCGTTTGCCCATTAACCCATCGCGCTGCATCTGATGCCAAAAATGCAACGACATCAGCAATATCAATAGGTTGCCCCAATCGACCGAGCGGCGTGGATTGCACCAGATGATCTAGCGCATCCGCAGGCATAATCAATCCGTCCGTATTCGTGACTCCAGGAGCAACGAGATTGACGGTAATTCCTCGATGTCCGAGTTCTTTGGAAAGGGCAAAACTAAATTGCTCGATCGCGGCTTTACTTGCAGCATAAACGCCACCCGTTGGGATACTCTGCCGCGTTGCACCACTCGATAAACTGATGATTCGTCCACCATCGCTTAAATGTTGTGCCGCCGTTTGTAAGGCAAAGAATGTTCCTTTCGCATTCGTGTTGAAGACTTTATCAAAATCAGCTTCGGTGATGTCTGTGGTGAGCTTGTAGACTGAAACGCCTACGTTGTTCACGACGATATCAACATGACCAAAGGCGTGAATTACTTTTTTAAACAGCGATCGCGTTTCTGCAAGGTTGCTGATGTCTGATTGAATCGCAATTGCATCAACTCCAAAGGCTTTGATTGATTCAACAACAGCCTCCGCTTTGTCGCGATTGCCTGCATAGGTCAAAGCAACCGTTGCACCTTCACGCCCTAAACGTTCTGCGATCGCTTTGCCAATTCCGCGCGATCCACCTGTCACTATCGCCACTTTTCCAGTTAGAGATGACATAACATTACTCCTAAAATGCCTGCATGATACTGAGAATCACTATTATTCGTACTGATGATGGGAGCCATCGCAGAATGGCACATTGTTGGTGTGTTTGCATAGACAGAGTGCAACTTTCTTCTTCTCAGTTAGCTCAAACTTATTTGGAACAAAACCAGTTCCTTTGTGAGCGCCATTACAAAACGGTTGATTACTAGAATGTCCACAGCTACACCAGAAATAAGTTCCTGGCTCAAGTTCTAGAACGGTTGGCTTCTTATCGACAATCACAGGCTGTAACTCAGCACCCATCGTATTTTACTGAATAGAGGTTGAAACCGAACCTAAAGTAAAGCGCCGATTTATTAATAAAATCTTAAGACAATTGCTTGGTCGCTGTCTTTCCTTTTCTTGCTCTCATTTTGCTGAATCTTGCACTAATCCATAAAAAGTTACTTTTGGTCTCGATAAGCCCTAGGAGAGGTATGGAGATATTGGCGAAAGACGGTAGAGAATCTGCTTTGATGACAAAAGCCTGTGCGGTAAGCAATTTCTGCGATCGATAAATCCGTCATCTTTAACAAATGTTTCGCACGTTCTAACCGTTGACGCACAATGTAAGCATGAGGGGTTAATCCCATTGACTGTTTGAACAAACGCACGAAGTAGTATGAGCTAATTTGCACCAGTTGAGCCAGGGTATCAACCGAGAGATCCTCATCTAAATGAGCATGAATATAGTCGATCGCAGTGTCTAACTTTGATTGACTCAATCCATTTACTCCTTTTTGCGTTTCTACAGCAAATGTCGAGTAGTGCCGTAATAAATGAGCCGCTAGCATTGTTGCCGCCGCGTCTGCATAAAGCGCATCAATCTCAGTCCCACTCACAACAGCAGACTTGAGAGTCAGTCCAAGTTGAAGCAGGAAAGGATCGTGCGGATGAAAAGAGGGAATGATTTCAACTCGATCCGGATCAATGCGATCTTGAGCAAAGTGGCTCACAAATTCCGGTTCAAGATACAGGTGTAAGATTTGGGCTGGATTGACAACGCGAATCGTGCGATAGAGTCCAGCAGGGTTAATCGAGAACACTTCGCCTTCAGTGAAGCGATCGCTTTTGACCTGACGATCGATTACGCGCTCTAGTCGAGCAGGCGCACCTAAATTCAGACTGATAACGTGCTTTGATAATGTATGCTCGGGGCATTCAACTGACGGAAGTTGATAGTAAGAAACGTTGAGATGCTTCCATTTTAACTCGGTGCTACTCGCTTGAGGAGCATACGGGAGAATCCGAATCATCTCTTTTTCTCGAATTGGGTTAATCACTAAAGCTGAATTTTTTCCCATTAGAGTTCCCCTAAAGATAAGTCACGATCTCGATTGACGGAGTTGGTAGAAAGGGAGATGAATTAGGCAGGAATCGGGACATCCCTTAAAAATCGCCAGACTTCATCACTTGACGTTTGTTTGTAAACAGAAAGTAGGTCAGCGCCCTTGACGGTAGAGGCCACGGTGTAGGTCGATCGCAATCGGAATGCGTTGGGCTTGATGATGGCGTTCCAATTCCGCGTTTTCTTGCAGATCGAGCAGTTACATTTGTTTGTACCCAAGCTCAAGTCGATGTCGGCTTCAAATCTAACTGCGCGGCAATGGCAACTTCCAATAAAGGTTTTGAGCATCACCATCTCCCAAGAGGTTGTCGTCCGAAAAGCGTACAGGCTTTGACGGCGATTGTCTGAGACTACTTCAGGTACGGGTTCTCTCCGTGACGCCCAACTGCTGAATTGAGCGGCAGACGATCGCTACTAACTCAATCCAAAAATATCACAATTCTGTCCGATCCAATGTTACAACAGCGGAGATGGCACTTTGTCCATCAATTGTGGATGATGCCCCTCATTTCATTGATTTTAAGGAAGAATCGCCTCAATATATGGGGCAATATAATTGCGACCTTTTTCGATATAGTACGTTGTAAACATAGATTCAAACTCCTGTTTTACTAATTGAGATGCAGCATTCAAACGTGGGCGACCGCATACTAAGAACAGAGCCGTGGAATAGGCATAGTATTCTTTCTCTTTATCAGCAATATTTTTCTTAAATGCATCTTGGTAAAGTTCACGTGCCTCATCCATCAAGTGTTTAATGGATGAAGTAAAATGAATAGACTCTCCACTTGGGAGATCGATTTTTTTATCTTGAATAAATCCAATCACCTTCTTCATGCATTCACGGGTTTGTTCTACTGATAAGCATTGCTCATCTTTTCGTCTAAATCCCCATTGAGTGCAACCATTTGTAACTTCAAGAACTCGTAAAATTGCGAGTTTATCAAGCTCTTTTGATTCGATTTTCTGCAATTCATGAATATGATGCTCAATCCGTTGACTAAATCCGTGGTAATCAGTTTCAAAATAGTCTTTGAGTTCTTTGATCTGGGCTAACTGTTGCCAGTTGAACATTATTGAGTTTGACATTATTGAATTGCCTCCAAATCATTCATGTTTAGGCAGTATGGGCGGCTAAGGACTACCTCAATCCGCTCAGAATCGTCATTTCGATCGTAGCGATACTCAAGCGTTTTGAAATCTCGATCGCAGCTTGCCCGATCGATCGACACTTCCAGAAACGGTTTGGGGGAATTGTGCTTGACCCGACTGCATGATTTGACATCTTGGCTGAGATGAAAAGCAGTATCATCAACTACCGCTATGTCTGGAACCAGATGATTTTGCAACTACCGACAGCATCGAAGTACAGTCCCACCGATCACCCAGCAACCTAACGGTTTAGTTCAGCCACCTTGGCTTATTTACTCTTGAATCATAACACTCTAATGGGTCGGCTGTAACGATGTGTTATGCTCGATCGCCTAACAATTACTTATGTATCTGCGATCGCCCTTCGCCTTTCGGAACTGACAAACTTAGTAACTCACTTTTGCTTGCCCAGCAGCGATCGCAGATACATAACTTGGACGGTGCGCGAACAGTGTCTAGACGAACCATTAGCGATGCAATTTTTCCAAAAGCGCATTCAGCAGATTAGCGCGATCGCCCCGCCACCCACCTAAAAAATGCGTCCTCATCGATAATAATTGTTTAAAACTAGGTAAGGATATAAAGAACCGAAACGAAGCAGGAAGCATCCCAACTTCGTTAGCGCAGCCCGCCCCTACGGGGGCTGCGCCAACGAAGAGGATCGCCCTCCTGTCTTGTCCCTTGCCTTGTGTCCTCAGCAGAAACAATTATGCCATCCCAAAATCTGAAATATGCTTACTTTCCCGGTTGCGTCGCCCAAGGGGCCGCCCGTGAACTTTACCTGTCTACCCAAGCACTGACTCAAGCCTTGGGGATTGAACTGGTGGAACTCAAAAAAGCTTCTTGCTGCGGTTCTGGCACTTTTAAGGAAGATTCGCAGTTACTGGAAGATACTGTCAATGCTCGCAATATTGCTTTGGCTGAGCAACTGAATTTGCCCTTACTCACACATTGCAGCACTTGTCAAGGGGTTATCGGTCATGTGGACGATCGCCTCAAAGATTGCCAAAAGACCGATCGCAACTACATCGACAAAGTGAACGGTTTACTCGAAAAACAAGGCTGTTCGCCTTATCAAGGCACTACGGAGGTAAAACATCTGCTGTGGGCGATCGTTGCCGATTACGGTTTGGAGGAAGTGCAAAAGCGAGTCACTCACAAGCTTTCGGGTTTGAAGTGCGCGGCTTTTTACGGCTGTTATTTGCTGCGAGCCCAGGATAAGTTGCTTTACGATGACCCGCATCAACCGGAATCGATGGAAAATGTGTTTCGGGCGATCGGGGCAACTCCCGTTTACTATCGAGGACGGACACAGTGCTGCGGCTGGCCCCTAGCGAGTTATGCCACTAATCAATCATTTCAGATGGCCGGCAAACATATTGTCGATGCTCTTGACAACGGTGCTGATTGTATGGTAACTCCTTGTCCGCTGTGTCATTTGAACTTGGATTCGCGACAGCCGGAAGTGGCAAAAGTGATTGGGCGTAAGTTGGATTTGCCCGTATTACATTTACCGCAATTGGTGGCTTTGGCTTTGGGTGTTGAACCGAAAAAACTAGGACTCGATCGACATATTGTTTCCACAAAGCCCGTGTTAGAAAAGTTGGGCTTTTAGTTTTTCTAAAGTTCGATCGTTCGGACTTTACTCCTTTCTAACAGGGATAGGACTAAAGTCCGAACGATCGAACCTAGTCACAAAGCACTCCCAGAATGAATATCTGTGAAGTTTTGTCGCTTTTTGGCCAAGTGCTTCCAGGCACTGCGGTAAACTAACATTTAATTCTCTGTGCAGGCTATAGCGGTGTCACCTCGCCGTCAAATCTGTTAACTCGCAGAGCTTGACTAAATAGTTATGACCGCGCAAATAGGGTGGGCTACACCCAAATTTACGCCTGTGGACAAGAAAGAGCCGACTCCCTTGGTGGAAACAGGAAACAGACCCTCTAGAAATTACTTCTAGTTGAATGGTGAAGCTGAGATAAGTTTAGCCAAGTTTTGTATAGCAGCCTGCAAATTTTTAGTGACTCGTTGGGAGCCTTTATTCAATGTCTCATTCAGTCAAAATTTACGATACCTGCATCGGCTGCACTCAGTGCGTCCGCGCTTGTCCGACTGACGTTTTGGAGATGGTGCCCTGGGATGGCTGCAAAGCAGCTCAGATTGCCTCTTCTCCCCGCACAGAAGACTGTGTAGGCTGCAAGCGTTGCGAAACTGCTTGTCCTACCGATTTTCTGAGCATCCGGGTTTACCTGGGAGCCGAAACAACTCGCAGTATGGGTTTAGCTTACTAAATTTCGATCAATACGCGATCGAATTACAGACTGGCGAAAGGGGGCGATTAAATTGCCCCCTCTCTTTTGCTGTATACAAGTTAAACTTGTTTGTCTTCAGGGTTACACTTTAGATTTATTACGATCGCGAAACAGGAGTAGTACCTAAAATGTGCGGAATTGTTGGTTATATCGGCACCCAATCAGCAAGCGAGATTTTGCTAGCAGGATTGGAAAAACTAGAATACCGGGGTTATGATTCAGCGGGCCTCGCTACCATCTGGGAAGGAAAAATTACCTGCATTCGCGCCAAGGGCAAATTGCACAACCTGCGGGAAAAAGTAGCTCAAACAGAAAATTTAGCTTCCATTGGGATCGGACACACTCGCTGGGCAACTCATGGTAAACCAGAGGAATATAACGCTCACCCTCACATGGATAATAGCGGGAGAGTTGCAGTAGTTCAAAATGGCATTGTCGAAAATTATCGCGAATTGCGGGAAGAATTAAAAGCGAAGGGACATAAATTTGTTTCCGATACAGATACGGAAGTTATTCCTCATTTGATTGCTGACTTTTTGGCAGAAGGAAGAAGGCCCAACGACTGCGTTTATGCTGAGCGTAGCCGAAGTGCTCAGGAACCGGTTCAGGAAGAAGGAAGAAGGAAGAAAGAAGAAGGAAGAGGGGATAAGCAGGAAAACCTTGCAGATTTGTCATTTTTGGAAGTCGTTTCAAAGGCGGTAAATAGATTAGAAGGAGCTTTTGCGATCGCAGTTATTTGTGCAGATTTTCCCGACGAAATAATTGTTGCCAGACAGCAAGCTCCTTTGGTAATTGGCTTTGGTGCGGGTGAATTTTTCTGCGCTTCCGATACACCAGCCTTAATCTCTCACACCCGCGCTGTTTTGTCTCTAGAAAATGGCGAATTAGCAAGGCTAACTCCGATGGGAGTTGAAGTTTACACCTTTGCAGGGCAAAGGCTGAAAAAAAGCCCCCGCATCCTCGGTTGGAATCCAGTTTCCGTCGAAAAACAGGGCTTCAAACACTTCATGCACAAGGAGATTTACGAACAGCCCGCCGTAGTTCGCGCTTGTTTAGAGACTTATTTAAACAATGACTGGAATTCAGAAAGCACAGACTCTCCGATCAATCTGAACTTGCCAAAGGAACTTTGTGCTGATGTCGAACAAATTTCACTTTTAGCCTGCGGAACGAGCTGGCACGCCTCGCTAATTGGCAAATATTTATTGGAACAGTTAGCTAATATTCCAACTTCGGTGCAGTATGCTTCTGAATATCGCTACGCACCCGCGCCACTGACAGCAAATACTTTAATTATTGGGGTAACTCAGTCTGGAGAAACGGCGGACACACTGGCTGCTTTGGGTATGGAACAGCAGCGCCGTGCAGGTTTGACTGATAAATATCGGGCGAGAATGTTAGGGATTACTAATAGGACAGAAAGTTCGATCGCACACATGATACCGGACATTATCCACACCCATGCTGGCATAGAAATTGGCGTTGCTGCAACTAAAACTTTTGTCTCTCAGTTGATGGCTTTCTATTTCTTAGCTTTGGATTTGGCGCATCAACGGAAAACTATTAGTAACGATAGATTAGCAGAAATAATTTCTGGTTTACGTCAATTGCCGGCGGAAATAGAGAAGTTTTTGGAGATTCAGGAACAGTATGTGGAGGAGTTGTCTCACCAGTTTACCGAAACTCAAGATTTTATCTTTTTGGGGCGGGGAATTAACTTTCCGATTGCTTTGGAAGGGGCGCTGAAACTGAAGGAAATTAGTTATATTCACGCTGAAGGATATCCGGCGGGTGAGATGAAACATGGCCCGATCGCCCTTTTGGATGCTAAAGTGCCTGTAGTGGCGATCGCAATGCCCGGTAGCGTGTATGAAAAGGTGCTTTCCAACGCTCAGGAAGCCAAGGCCAGAGATGCTCGTTTAATTGGGGTTACGCCCAAGCAAGGTGCGGCGGAAGCTGATATTTTTGACCACATTTTGCCAGTACCTTTGGTGGATGAATTATTGTCGCCAATTGTGACAGTCATTCCACTACAATTGTTGGCTTATCATATTGCCGCACGACGCGGTTTGGATGTGGATCAGCCTCGAAATTTGGCGAAGTCGGTGACGGTGGAATAATGTTAGTTGACAGTTGACTGTTGCAGTACCCTGAGCGTAGTCGAAGGGTCAGTTGGCTGTTGACAGTTGACAGTTGACCCTTCGATTTCGCTCAGGGTAAGGCTGTTGGCCCTTCGACTACGCTCAGGGTACGGCTATTCCCGATGCCCGATGCCCTATTCCCTATTCCCTATTCCCTATTCCGCAAATCGCGGCTAATAGTAGCCAGCTTATAGTATTAACTCGAAAATCAAACAATGTTACATCTACAGTATTAAATAAGGTGCAGGCGGCGAAAGCTAATAAATAACTGAAGAAAATTATGCGATCGCCTGAATTTACATCTTGACAAATTACCCGATTTGTGATATTAGACATTGAATTTTCCTCTATCTGCTGCTGTTGAGTATCTACAGGAAAATGCGATCGCCAATTCACCAACAACAAAACACCCCTAGCCAAAATCCACCCAACTAAACCCAAAAAAAACAGCGTTACCGGAATCCCCGTTTCCGCAGTCAGCATCAATATCAAACTGTGAGGATGACCAAGCCACTCGTGCATTTGAGCTTCATAGAGAGGCGTAAAATTTCGCAATCCCCAACCAGTCCAAGGGCGTTGTTCAGTCATCGACCAAGCAAATTGCCACTGAGTCGTTCTCAAAGTAGCTGTAGGCCGATTTGGAAACATCTCATCCGTCAGTCTCGCCCAGAAAAAAGCCGGAATAATTGTTCGTAAATATTGCCGCAGAGGTTGCGGGCCAAAAGCCGATAAAAAAACTGCACCAACAGCACTAAAAACCATAATTAATAATTTTTTCCAACCTGCATAAACTGCAAAAGCCACAGCAGCCAAAACTGCCAATCCCCAAGCATTACGAGAATTAGTAAAAATCAAACAAACAGCATTTCCCACCACTGCAAAAGTTAAAAACAGCAATTGGGAATGGGGAATGGGGAATGGGGAATTGGGAATTGGGAATTGGGAATTGGGAATTGGGGATTGGTAATTGGGAATTGTCAGTTGATTAATTGTTTCCTTTTTCCCTCTTCCTGAAACAGTTCCTGAGCGTAATCGAAAGGCCTTCTTCCTGAACCAGTTCCTGAGTGTAATCGAAGGACTCAGGATAAACTCCGTCGAACTATCCGTTACATCCGTTACAGAATCCGTTGCCGAACTTCCTTCCATCCACAATCCCAAAGCTAAAATAAACACAATTGTCAGATAACAAGCTAAAATATTTGCATACATAAATACCGAAGCCATTCTACCAGGAGGATTCCCTGTAGGTTCGAGAACCCAACCAAAAACTGGCTGCAATTGAACAATACCACTCCAACCTAAAAATTGCTGTCCAAAACCCAGAAATATCACGGGAATTGAACTAATTACGATCATCCAAGACAATTGTCGCAATTGAGTGGGAGTTTGAATTAAACGACTGAAAGCAGCAAAGAATATAAAAAATGGCAAAAAATTGCCCAACCCTAAAAAAGCCTCAATACGGTTGTTAGCAAAAACCGCTGTGATGATTAGTAACACGCTCAGAATTGCGAAACCTCGATTGACTGGACAGCGGAGAATTTCGCTAGTTTTTTGTTTGTAAGTGCCGATTAATCCCAGGAAGATTCCTAAAGCTCCCAAAATCGGAATTACCGGAAAAATCAGCACTCCCAATTGAGCGAAATTCCAAGAAAGTTGCCAACTGCGATCGGAATGTTTTTGGATTCCAGACTTCAAACTTTCAACAGTCAGTTTGACCGCTAATTTTAACCGTTTTTTGATATTCACCAACACTCCTAGTTTCACATCTCCAATTTCAAATTATTAAGCTAATTCCCAAGCACATTCCGATCGCGTTAAGCGAATTTGAGCTAAGGCAAAAATGGTCGGAATAATCCGAGCATAATTAGTTGAAATCGAGCGCCAGCCCAAATCAGCCAAAAACCACGTCCACATCACCGGCCCCAGAAATGAAAACACGCTTCGCGTCGCGCCGTAACGAGCAGCACTGGTAGCCATTCCGCGCCGCGCCGTCTGAATTGCCACATAATTTTGAAACTGGGTTGCTGCTGCTGTTCCACCTGCGATCGCTGCTTGTTTTGCCATTTCATAGGTGGCAAAGTGCAGTGCAAATTGATGGGCCATTAGTTTTAGCAACACTGGTTTAACAATCGAACTAATAGCTAAAGCACTTCCACCTTTGAAAAGTAAACCCAAGGGGTCTTTTGTCGCAGAAATCGGCAGAGGTTCCGACAGTTTAGACTCGACAATTGCTCGCTGTACACGTACTGTCAATGCTTGTTTTTCTTCCGAAGGTAACTGATTCCAAGCGCGGCCCATTAAGTGCAGAAATACTTCTGCTTCTAAGTCGGTGGTTGACAACTGTTTGGAATAGGGAATTTTGAGATAGCGACAAACTTGAATCAGTGTTTGTCTGTAAGTTACTTGTTCAGTCCGCCCTCTGAGTACCGTCAATCCGTCGGCTGATAGGTAGCGAAACCGCTGTTCTACGGCATCTAGCCAAGCTTCGCGATCGCGACTTTGTACATCTATCGGTGCGGGGGTTTGCACGTAATCTAAAGGGTTAAACCTGCGACTGAACAGGAGTTCTGTTAGTTGTTGCAGTTCTTCTTCTGTTGCCAATTCTAGCGCTGCTCTGAGCTCGTCCAAGATTTTTGCCTCCCTTATGCCATTTTAGATTTTAGATTTTGGATTTCGGATTGAAGATTGCTGCTGTTTGACAAGCATCGGGCTTGGGAATTTTCCTACAGTGGCTTTTTTTAAACAGGTCTTAATCACGGGTTAGTGCTGTCCCTTATTCTACTACAAGGAAAGATCTATGCCTCATGCCCTATGCCTCATGCCCCATGCCTCATGCCCATGAGCCCCTTATTTGCCTGAAAAAGGCTTCCGAAACTTGCTTGTATAGTATACTAGAATAGTCAAGGTGCGATTCGTTTGCCATCGTGAAACAGTTAAGACACACTTTTAGGCATAAATTGTTGGACGCAGAGCAGCGAAAACTCTTAAAACAGCATTAATCCCACAAATTTGAACCTTGTGAAAAGTCGAGCTGCAAAGTTAGGATTGAGTGATAAAATTTCCTGTTGTTTGGAAGTATCTTCAACGGAAGTTTTTGATACAGTGATTTGTTTAGATGCGATGGAACATTTACCAAATCCTAGTCAGCAATTACTGAATTTCCACAAAATGCTGACTTCATCAGGGAAGATTATCCTTAACTGGTATTTTTTCAAAGGTTTCAATCAAGAATTTCCTTTTCATTTAGAAGATGAGGAAGAAGTAAACACATTCTTCCTTCTGCCTTCTTCCTTCTTCCTTCTTCCTTCTTGTATATGTTTGATGTTGCGGTGATTGGTGCGGGTATGGCGGGGCTAATTTGTGCTAAGCAATTGCGCCTCGCTGGTTATTCTGTGGTGGTTGTTGAAAAATCTCGCGGTGTGGGGGGAAGAGTCGCTACTCGCCGCGTTAATGGTACTAGGGCGGATCATGGGGCTCGCTATCTGGAATCCCAGGGGGATGCTGTTCAGAGGTTAATTGATGTTTTGCTCGATCGCAATATCTTGAAACTCTGGACTAATACAGTTGGGGAATTCCGACAAGGAGAACTTTTTTCTAGCCCTAATTCCTGTTATGTTGCACCTGCGGGAATGAATGCTGTCGGTAAGTATCTGGCCGAGAATTTAGAAATTTGGTCTGGCCGTCGCGTACAAGCTATTGCTGCTACCGACAGCCAGTTGTGGCAGCTTTTGCTGGAAGTTACTGACGACAATTTAGACAAGCCTCAAGAATTGCTTGCTAAGGCTGTCGTGGTGGCAATTCCAGCTCCTCAAGCTTTAATGTTTTTGAATGCTGAAATCGGTTTTTTGCCAGATTTTCTTGACAAATTGCGATCGGTTGAATATGACCCTTGCATTACTGTGATGGCTGGCTATCCTGCGGCAAAACAGCAAGATTTGAGCAACCTAAATTCACCGTGGAAAACAGTTGCTTTCCCCAATCATTCTGAACTCTCTTGGATTGGTTTAGATAGCAGCAAGCGATTGGAATCTTCTCAGCCTGTGTTTGTGGTGCACAGTAGTGCAAATTTTGCAGAACGCTATTTTGAAGCTACGGATTTGTCTAGTGTTGGTCAGCAATTGCTCGATCGCACTTCTGAACATTTAATCCCTTGGCTAAAAGAGCCTGAGTGGTTGCAGGTTCACCGCTGGCGCTATGCTTTTTGCCAAAATCCTCTGCCGATGTCTTGTTTGCCCGCTGAGGGGACTTTACCGCTGGTTTGTGCGGGGGATTTGTGCGGCGAAGGTCAAATAGAAGGTGCTTTGCGATCGGGTTTAGCTGCGGCTAATTGGGTGAATTCTCAATTGGATAATTTACCTTAAAACCTGATTGACTATGACACTAATCGCGTAAAATACTCAAAAGCAATCTTTATACTAGAATTTTATCCCCATGAGTGACCAACCGGAAAACAATCAAATTCTGACTCAGCAACCGGAGACGATTGCCAGTTTCGATGCAGATTCCGAACCAGCAGCAACTCCGATTGAAATTGCCCCAGCCGAAGATACTTTAACTGCTAATCCCGAACCAGCAGAAACTCCGACGGAAATTGCTGTCAGAGAAGATATTATAGTCACAACAAGCGAACCAGAAACTTTTCCAATAGCAGCCGAAATCCCACCAGCAACTATTGATTATGAAAATTACCCAACTCAACTAAATCAGGCAGCAATTTCTGAACCTAAAAAAGCTGGGGTCTGGGGGATTTTAGCTGTTTTTCTCAGCGGAATGTTAGTCGGTTCTGTACTCAGCCTGGGCGGTTTAATAGCATGGAGAATGTATCAAGAAAGAGTCAATCTTCAAATCAAGTTGCCCTCTGACGTACCACTTCCTGAAAGCCCTTCCCCTGTCCCAGCAGCGCCCGCTAATCGACTGCCCACGATTCCCCCCGCACCAGCAACCGCCCAGCCACCAGCAAGCCTACCGTCGCCCAATCCGACACAAATTCCGTCCCTGTCTGGGGTGCCCCAACTGGCATCTCCCTCCCCATCTCCTTCAGCCTCTCCTGCTGCTGAAACTGCTGTCACAGAACGAGTTAGCTTTGAACCAGGTGCGATCGGAGTTACTCTCACTAATAGTTTGCCAGACAACAAATCCAAGCGCTACTTACTTGAGTGCAATAGCGGCCAAAGCATGACAGTAAAAGTCCAAGAAGGCACTGTTAGCGCCGCAATTATTGCTCCTAATGGCGAAAAATTTGCTACTGTAAATAGCACAACTCCGTGGCAAGGTCAACTACCCAGTAGCGGTGACTATACTATTGAAATTTCTGGTGACAATAAAGCCAACTATGGAGTTAAAATTGAAGTAAAATAGTAGTTCAGTTCCTCGTTCTCATCAATTATCAATCACCAATGATCGCACAAGTATCTCCAAGCATCTACGAAGCAAAGACTCAGGAAATTGCTAAAGAAATCCTTAAGAAAACTCAAGACAAAAAACGCTCCTTTCTCGGTCAACTGCAAGACCAAATGCGTTGGGACGACAAACTGATGGATTGGGCGATGGCTAGCCCTGGATTGCGGGTGCAATTGTTTCGATTTATCGACTGTTTGCCGGCCCTCCGCAGCAAGCCGGAAATTGCCCGCCACTTGCAAGAATACCTGACTGCTGAAGAGGTAGAATTGCCGGAAGCTTTGAAAAAATTGCTCAGTTTTACTAACGCTGATTCGATTCCTGGACAATTGGCGGCGACAACGGTTGCGCCGGCTGTAGAAACTTTGGCGCACAAGTATATTTCTGGGGAAAATATCAGGCAAGTAGTTGAAACTTTAAAAAGACTTCGCAAGGATAAAATGGGTTTTACAGTTGACCTTTTGGGGGAAGCTGTCATAACTGAAACTGAGGCGCAAGTTTATCTTAACCGCTATTTGGAATTGATGACGGAATTGAGCAGTGCAGCGAAGAATTGGTCCCAGGTAGATGCTATTGATAAAGCTGACGGTGAAACTCTACCGCGAGTGCAAGTATCTGTCAAATTAACCGCTTTTTATTCTCAGTTTGACCCTTTGGATGCTAAGGGTAGCGAGGAGAAAGTCAGCGAGAGAATTCGTCTATTACTGCGTCGCGCCAAGGAGTTGGGTGCGGCCGTTCACTTTGACATGGAACAGTACGCCTACAAGAGTTTAACTCTTAGCATTCTCAAAAAGTTATTGTTAGAGGATGAGTTTCGCGATCGCACAGATGTCGGTATTACCATGCAAGCATATTTGCGCGACAGCAAACAAGATTTGCAAGACATTGTTACCTGGGCAAAATTGCGTGGTAATCCGCTAACGGTGCGTCTGGTAAAAGGCGCTTACTGGGATCAGGAAACTATCAAGGCGATGCAGAAAGATTGGCCGCAGCCAGTCTACAATGACAAAGTTGCGACGGATGCTAACTTTGAGGAAATGACGCAGTTGCTGCTGGAAAATCACGAATATTTGTATGCAGCGATCGCAAGTCACAACGTTCGATCGCAAGCCAGGGCGATCGCCATTGCCGAGACTCTCAATATACCACGTCGCCGCTTTGAGATGCAAGTATTATACGGCATGGGCGACAAATTGGCTAAGCTTTTGGTCGATCGGGGTTATCGCGTCCGAGTCTACTGTCCCTACGGCGATTTGCTCCCAGGCATGGCCTATTTAATCCGCCGATTGCTGGAAAATACCGCCAACAGTTCCTTCATTCGGCAAAGTTCTGAAGAAATGCCGATCGAACAATTGTTAGCCGCCCCAGTCGCCAATGGCAATGACCAGCTAGTTTACACCAAAGTATTTCCCAACGTCCCCGATACAGACTACGCCAATACTGAACTCCGCAAACAAGCAGAAACCGCCATCAAATCAGTGCGGGGAATCCTCGGACAAACCTATTTACCCTTAATTAACGGCGAATACCAAAACACTGAAGCCAGCGTCAATTCCCTGAATCCTTGCAACCCCACAGAAGTAGTTGGCAAAATCGGATTACTTTCCGAATCACAAGCAAAACTTGCCCTGCAAGCAGCCAAAGATGCTTCTCTAAGTTGGCGGAAAACCCCCGTCAGACAACGGGCCGGCGTATTACGAAAAGCCGCAGAATTGATGGAACAAAGACGGCATGAATTGTCAGCTTGGATGGTATTTGAAGTCGGCAAACCTGTCCGAGAATGCGATTCCGAAGTTTCCGAAGCCATTGATTTTTGTCGCTACTACGCCGACGAAATGGAACGGTTGGAACAAGGACAAAATTACGACATTGCTGGCGAAAATAACCGCTACAGCTATCAACCACGCGGCATTTCCTTGATTATATCGCCTTGGAATTTCCCTCTCGCAATTCCTGTAGGGATGACAGTTGCATCTTTAGTTGCTGGAAACTGTACCTTGCTCAAACCTGCGGAATTTTCATCAGTAATTGCAGCTAAAATTACTGAGATTTTGGTCGATGCTGGTATCCCCAAAGGCGTATTTCAATACGTGCCGTGCAAAGGTTCAACGGTAGCCGCTTACATGGTGAAACATCCCGATGTTCACATGATTACTTTCACCGGTTCTCAAGAAGTTGGTTGTCGCATTTACGCCGATGCTGCGATTTTACAACCAGGACAAAAACATCTGAAACGAGTCATTGCCGAAATGGGTGGCAAGAATGGGATTATTGTTGATGAAAGTGCGGATTTAGACCAAGCTGTGGCTGGTGTTGTTTACTCGGCGTTTGGATATAGTGGCCAAAAATGTTCTGCTTGTTCGCGAGTGATTGTCGTCGAATCGGTGTATGATGTTTTTGTGGAAAGATTAGTAGAAGCCACGCGATCGCTCAACGTAGGCATTGCCGAAAATCCCGGCACTCAAGTCGGCCCTGTAATCGATGCCAGCGCCCAATCGCGCATCCGTGAATACATCGAAAAAGGCCGCGCCGAAGCAAAAATCGCTTTGGAAATGTCTGCACCGGAAACCGGCTATTTTGTCGGCCCAGTGATTGTCACGGAAGTCTCGCCCACAGCAACTCTCGCCCAAGAAGAAATTTTTGGCCCTGTTTTGTCGGTAATTCGGGCTCATAATTTCAATGAAGCGCTGGCGATTGCTAACGATACAAATTTTGCCTTAACGGGTGGATTGTATTCTCGCACACCTTCGCATATCGATCGGGCAAAAGCCGATTTTGAAGTCGGAAACCTGTACATCAATCGCGGTACCACAGGCGCAGTGGTATCCCGCCAACCTTTCGGAGGATTCAAACTTTCGGGAGTTGGTTCCAAAGCCGGTGGCCCGGATTATTTGCTACAATTCCTGGAACCTCGCACGATTACTGAAAATATTCAGCGCCAAGGTTTTGCGCCGATTGAAGGAGTGGACGATTAGTCATTCTTTTGGTTCTTGTCAGCCACTGGGGCCCGCCAGTCCGCCAGGGAATGAATTCCCTGTCTAATAGCAAAAGTCCTCTCAAGAGGACTAATGAGTTGAAAATTCTTCTCTTCAGTCCTCTTAAGAGGACTTTCGCTTTGAGGCAGGGGTTTCAACCCCTGCCGGACTATTGATTGTACCTTAAGTTGACTTAATATAAAACATTGATAGAAAATGAATTTTAAACTTTCCCGAAATTGGTTAACTTTCTCACTTATCATTATATTAGTAATCGGTATTTTCTTTCGCTTTGCAAATCTCGATCGCAAATTTTACTGGATTGACGAAACCTATACTTCCCTAAGAGTTTCTGGCTACACCGAAGCCGAAATGGTCAAAGCACTTTCGTATCAGCAAACAATCTCGTCCTCGGATTTACAAAAATATCAGCAGATACATCCCGATCGCGATTTAAGTGACACGCTACATTCTTTAGCAAAAGAAGATCCCCAACACCCGCCAACTTATTACATACTAGCGCGATATTGGGCTGAGTGGTTCGGCAGTTCTGTCACAGCAATGAGAAGTTTAGCAGCCGTGATTAGTTTGCTAGTATTCCCCGCTATTTATTGGCTGGCTTGGGAGTTATTTGAATCCTCTGCTGTGGCTTGGATGGCGATCGCAATTTTTGCCATTTCTCCCTACCACATCCTGTTCGCCCAAGAAGCCAGACAGTACAGTTTGTGGACTCTTGCTACTATTCTATCAACAGCCGCCCTACTGAAAGCAACGCGCGCTAACGAAGAAAATCAAGACCTAACTAGGCTGCTTTATCACTGGACAATGTACACACTCATGACAATAATAGGACTTTCCACCCACTTGTTATTTGTCTGCGTCGCCGCCGCCCACGCAATCTACATCACCATTGCCAACTGGGGCAAAATTCAAACATTTACTGTTTATTATGTAGCAACTTTAATAGCATTTATCATCTCCATTCCTTCTTTACTAAATGCTGTAGAAAACTTCGATCAAATTAGAAGCACAACAATATGGGCAGAACAAACAAATTTCTTCAGATTAGTTACCAGGTGGGTTGGTTCCGTCACCATCGCTTTTTTTGATATCGGCATTGATGGTAGTGCTGATGGCGTACTATTAGTATTGCTAATTCCCATCAGTCTAATTATCCTAGTTTTAGTTGGATACGCAGTTTATTTTCTGTATCAGCAAACACCAAGACGAGTGTGGCTACTGATAATATTACTCATTGCAACAACTGCTTTGTTTTTAGCAATACCTGATATACTTCAAGGTGGTAGGCGATCGGCAAATCCGCGATACTTAGTTCCTTGTTATGTGGGAATTCAGCTAGCTGTTGCTTACTTATTGTCTACCAAAATTAGCACGAATCTCGATAACTTTAAACAACAAAAATTGTGGAAAACAGGCATAATCGTACTGTTTGCTGCTGGTGTGATATCCGCTGGAGTTAGTTCCCAAGCCGATATGTGGTGGAATAAAGGCAGCGGTTGGTTGCGCGCCGAATTGGAAGTAGCCAAAATAGTCAATGAAGCCACCAATTCCCTGATTGTCAGCGATGCCAATATTGCATATATCATGCCTTTAAGTCATCGCCTCCAACCAAAAGTTGAACTATTAATCGCACCCCGCTGCTACACTTCCTGCTACCAAAACCGAGATTTGGCACTCGCAAAGCCCACAATTCCCACAATTCCCAATGGTTTCAGTGAAGTGTTTTTATACAGACCTTCCTCAGTATTGCGATCGCAAATCCAGCAGCAAAATTATCAAATAGACCCCGTTATTGGTACTATCCAGCTCAACCTCTGGAAACTCACCAAAAAATAGATTTTCCAATAACTATTGTGAAACAGGCATCCTGCCTGTTCTAGACAGGCTTTTGGGAGATATCTAATAGATTTCAAATCGAGGTACTTTTCGCGGTAAACTGGAAGAATCAAAAAATAACATAAAAAACCTCAAATGACAATCACAGAAACCTCGAATATTCGCAAACTGCTATGCGATCCAGATTTGGGGCTGATTCCCCACCTAGAGAAGTGCCTCAAAGACTTGCACACATCCTCCCTTGTCTCCCAAGACAAATTCAAACTAGAAGCTTATGATATCGAACTTGGACATTGCCACACCCAGAAGTTTCCTAATGAACAAAAACCCGTTGTCACCCAGTTGGTGTTAATGAAAATCCCCTTGACTGGCAAAGTTCAAGACAAAATGGAATTATTTTTGATTGCGAGTGAGTTGCAGAACCAAATCGACATCAAAATTATTGATTGGAGTGCCTTAGAACGCCGTCAATATAACATTCACGGCATCCCTTTAAAACAACCCATAATCAAAATAGATGGGGAGATGAATTACAATTTAGTATTCGATAAACCCAGCTATTGCTGCATCACCCTGTGCCGCCAATTTGAATTGACTTACGCCGCCAATTTTTAAGAGAACTTGTAGGAAAACACGCCTAGAGGGCGAAGCATTCGCGTTTAAAATCTCTGATATATTTATAGGATATGGGCGCGAATGCTTCTCCCCTACAAAAATGCGATATACCCCGTTTTTGCACCTCATAACAGCAGGAACTGCTGTATCAATATGCCCCATGCCCGATGCCCCATGCCCCATGCCCGATGCCCAATTCATACTATGATGTCGGATCGATTTGCAGTCTCTGCTAGAATCTTCTTAATTTGAGCCGGAGTCAGATTCGGATTAGCTTGCAACATCAAAGCTATGACACCAGATACCTGCGCCACAGCCATCGAAGTACCCGCGAAATAACGATAGGGAGTACCGGGTACTGACAGGGGTACAGTGGAATAAATATCCTCTGAATCGCTTCTACCACCGTCACCTCCGGGAGCAATAAAATAATCAATTACTTCAGTTCCAGCCAGGTTAGAATAATCAGCAAACTGCTTATTTCTCTGAATTGAACCAACAGCAATCCCTACTTGATTAGCAAAACGAGCCGGATAATCTACCTGGGGTCTACCATCATTTCCTGCTGCTGAAATCACAATTACGCCCTTAGCTTCCGCTGCTTGAATAGCATTCAATTCTCGTTCGTTCAACTGTTCACCACCCAGACTTACATTAATTATCTTCGCCCCATTAGCAACTGCATAATTAATGGCAGCAATCTCATCTCTAATCTTTCCAGAACCGGTGCGATCAAGTATTTTTAAAGGCATAATCTTGGCAGTTGGTGCGGTTCCAGTCATCCCCACGCCATTGTTTTTTGCAGCCACTAAACCTGATATATGAGTGCCGTGATTATTGTCATCCATCGGGTCATTATCATTGTTCACAAAATCCCATCCCCAGAAGTCATCTGCAAAGCCATTGTTATCGTCGTCAAGCCCGTTATTAGCTTTATTTTGACCTCGACCATCAACACCATTTTCCCCGCCATTACTCCAAATATTCCCAGCCAAATCTGGGTGGTTATAGTCGATGCCGCTATCGATAACCGCAATGATAATTCCGTCTCCAGTCAACCCTTGAGCCCAAACTTCTGGGGCTTTAATTAAATCCCTGCCCCAGTTATCCCCACCCAAATCGGGAACATCAGGAAAAGTTGCAACACCCTTAGCTTTAGCAACTGCGGCGGCGGCATTCACTAAACCAAATCCGAAACGAGAGTCAAAACTTCCTAAGTTGCTAATATTATTGGCAGAAATAGTTGTGGGAGTTGCAGAGATGAATTTACCCGTGAGGTCTTTTGGAGATGTGTTCGCAACTAAGCCGAGAATAGTACCGTTAGATCTAATTTTAATTAATGTATTGGAAGTATTAGGTGCGATCGCAATTTGTTCGATAATTAAGTCAGTTTCGGTAAGATTGTCAGTTAGTGCGATCGCATCCACAGAACTGTTAAAATCAGTAATGATGTCAGCAGCAGCCGAATTCGTTACTGCCGAATCGCTGCGGAGGACAAACGTATCAGCGCCCAAACCTCCTGTCAGAGTATCTTTGCCACCCTCACCGGTGAGAACGTCCGCGCCCTTACCACCGTTGAGGAAGTCATCTCCTTGGCCTCCCACCAAGGTATCATTCCCCACGCCACCGCTGAGGCGTGAGGCATCGGAGGAAGCGATAATAAAATCGTTACCCCCCAGGGCCAATAGTCCATTTGGGTAAGGATTCAAAAAGCCCGGTGTTAAAGTGAAACTATTCGGGTTATTATCTAAAAGATACGAAAGACCGTCAGGACTTGGGCCAACCATAAAAATATACTCCTTAAATGCGATCTAGCTAAATTCTAAAGTTTAAATATGAGATTGTGGTTAATAAATCAATAATCCCAAATTCAAAATCGAGATCAGAAAATGGGAAACCAAAATTTACCTCAAATTCAGAATTTTCTCAAGCTAGCTAAATCACGTCTCCAGCCTTATTTGCGCTATTTGATTTTGGGCGGGACATTTTTATTTATCGCCCAAGCTTTTGTCACTCACTGGCGAGAAGTCGCGAATATCCGAATTGCCGCCGAAAGTTTTCCGTTGTTAGCCATCGCCCTGGGTATCACTTTATTTTCGCTGATTTTTGTCGGTTGGGTGTGGATGTTGATTTTGCGGGAATTTCGCCAACGTGTCAATGCAGCATGGGCGATTCAAGTTTTTCTCAAAACTAATATTGCCAAGTATTTACCGGGGAATATTTGGCATTTTTGGGGTCGAATATCGGACGCAAAAAAGGCAGGCATTTCGCCTAAAGTTGCGACTCTCAGCGTATTGTTGGAACCGCTACTGATGGCTTCCGCAGGCTTGCTGATGGGGTTGATCAGTTTTGGGGCAGTTTATTGGTGGTTGCGGATTGCTGGTGTTACTGCGATTTTGATTGCCATTCGTCCTCAAACTCTAAATCCGATTGTTCTATTTGTAGAGAAGTTGAAGTTAAAGAAGCAGGATGGGGAAATTTCAAAGGCTGAGGGCGATCGACACATTTTGCGTTTAGAGTCTAGCTCCAGTATAGCGAAGAAAATATCTAGTGTCAAGTCTAATCACAACATAAATTTACCAATTAAACGTTATCCTTTAGTGCCGTTAATTGGACAAATGTGTTTTATCGGATTGCGGGGCTGTGGTTTTGTGCTAACTGTGATGGCTTTAACCATCGTCCCTTTAGGCGAAATTCCCAACTTATTCGGTGCTTTTTGTTTGGCATTTGTGGTGGGTTTAGTTGTGCCTGGTGCACCGGGGGGAATGGGAGTATTTGAAGCAACGGCGATCGCGCTTTTGTCCGATCGCTATTCTACGGGTATAATTTTGAGTGCGGTGGCTTTGTATCGGATTATCAGTATTCTGGCGGATGTTTCTGGTGCTGCGTTGGCTAAGATTGATCGAAAGCGCGATCGATTTATGTAGGGACACGGCACTGCCGTCTCCTAATTTCTTAGGCTAAGATTGATAGGCGGCGCGATCGACTTATGTAGGGACACGGCACTGCCGTCTCCTAATTTCTTAGGCTAAGATTGATAGGCGGCGCGATCGGTTTATGTAGGGACACGGCACTGCCGTCTCCTAATTTCTTAGGCTATAATCAAACAAGATTGTACAATGTGGTTTCTGTTTCAACTTAACTATTTAGCGATTTTAGTTTGGGATATCATTATGCTATCAATAATTTATCCTCATATCGAGAAAGTAGCGGGTCAACCCGCACGGTTGCAGCGGATACCCCGCGT
>REAP01000274.1 GCA_004294385.1 Oscillatoriales cyanobacterium
GACTACCCGCGCGTCAGTTTGTGGTAACAATCCCAGAAACCGGGTTTTTTTGAGTTTCTACGACTGTAACGAAGTATGCTCGTAAAAACCCGGTTTCTGGCCTAAGCATTACTATTATAATAAAAGAGCAGTTAAAAGAGGAAAGCCAATGGTGACCAGCCTGAATGTGGATACGGCGCTGCTGCAAGAGGCGATCGAACTGACGGGAGAAATGACGATCGAAACCCTAGTTGAAATCGCCTTGCGCGAATACATTAAACGCCTTAAGCAGATGAAAATTTTAGAGTTCTTTGGTACGATCGACTACGAAGAAAGTTACGATTACAAACAGCAGCGAAATATCGCCTAGGTATCCCGTCATGAATGTAATCGTCGATACGGCTATTTGGTCATTAGCGTTGCGCCGGAATTCTCCCGAAATGAATGCTGCTTTGGTGAATCAATTGCGATCGCTCATTGCCAATGGTCGAGTTATAATGCTCGGAAGCATCCGACAGGAGATATTGTCGGGTGTTCGCACGTCCGAACAATTCGATCGTCTCCGCAACACCTTACACGCATTTCCAGACTTGAATTTAGCTGAGGCAGACTACGAACTCGCTGCTGAATTTTGTAACACCTGTCGTCGCAATGGCATCCAAGGTTCAAATACTGATTTTCTCATCTGTGCTGCTGCCCATCGTCGCAGCTATTCCATTTTTACAACCGATCGAGATTTCCACAATTTTCAAGCTCATATTCCTGTCAATTTTCTAGAATTCGAGTAAAAATTGCGATCGCCAAATTTTCATTTTTAATAAAGCCTCAACCTTATATTCTCACAAAAACCCGGTTTCTGACTATCTTTACATAAGTTGTGAAAAAAAAGGAACAAGTATTTTTCCCTTGTTCCTTTTTTTGTTATTTCCCAAGCCGTCAATCTACAGCTTGACTTCGATATCTACGCCTGCTGGCAAATCCAGTTTCATCAAAGCGTCAATTGTTTTTGCAGAAGGCTGATGAATGTCGATAATGCGGCGGTGCGTGCGGGTTTCAAAGTGTTCGCGAGAATCTTTGTCTACGTGGGGCGATCGCAGCAAGCAATAGATACGTCGTTTTGTGGGTAAGGGAATCGGACCGATCGCAGTGGCGGCTGTCCGATTTGCTGTATCTACAATCTTTTCGCAAGATGCGTCTAGAATGCGTCGATCGAAAGCTTTGAGGCGAATGCGAATTTTTTGTTGTTGGATAGCTGCCATTTTTGTTTCTTTAATTTTCTAGGTTCAGTTTTTTTTGAGTTATTGGTTATTGGTTATTTGTTATTGGTTATTTGTTATTTGTTATTTGTTATTTGTTGTCGAACATTTAATCAATAACTACTAACCAATAACTACTAACTACTAACCAATAACTACTAACTACTAACCAATAACTACTAACTAAATAGCAGAAAAGCCTATTGACATTTGGCGACTTTTCTGATACTTAGGCTGTTAATGGATTCCTACTTGAGGATTTTGGAAACAACGCCGGCGCCGACGGTGCGGCCGCCTTCGCGGATAGCAAAGCGCATTCCTTGTTCGATCGCGATCGGGTTAATCAACTCCACAGTCATCTTAATCCGGTCACCTGGCATCACCATTTCAGCTTCCGTGCCGTCATCAGCCGTGAACTGCATGATCGTACCAGTTACATCAGTTGTACGGACATAGAACTGAGGGCGGTAGCCAGAGAAAAATGGCGTGTGACGACCACCTTCTTCCTTTTTCAGGATATAGACTTCCGACTCAAACTGTGTGTGAGGCAAGATGCTCTTCGGCTTGGCAATAACCATGCCCCGTTCAATCTGCTCCTTCAAAACCCCCCGCAGTAGCAAGCCCACGTTATCGCCAGCCAAGCCTTCATCCAGAGACTTTGTGAACATTTCCACACCAGTCACCGTAGTGGGGCGAGTGTCCTTCAGACCAACCAATTCGACGCTTTCGCCGACCTTGACTTTCCCACGTTCAATCCGGCCAGTAGCAACAGTACCCCGACCAGTAATCGAGAATACGTCTTCTACTGCCATCAAGAAGGGCTTGTCAATTTCACGTTCTGGAGTGGGGATATAACTATCCACAGCATCCATCAGTGCATAAATTTTGTCAATCCAGGGATTCTCGCCCTTGATCGCCTTGGGATTGGCAAGCATCGCTTCGAGAGCTTTCAAGCCAGAACCGGTCACGATGGGGATGTCATCGCCAGGAAAATCGTAAGAGGTCAGAAGTTCGCGAACTTCCATTTCTACCAATTCCAACAGTTCAGCGTCATCCACCATGTCTTCCTTGTTCAAGAAGACAACCAAGCTGGGAACGCCAACTTGCTTAGCTAGCAGGATGTGTTCGCGAGTCCGTCCATTTGAGCAGCACCGGTGATCATGTTTTTCACATAGTCAGCGTGTCCGGGGCAATCTACGTGGGCGTAGTGACGACCTGTGGTTTCGTATTCTACGTGAGCAGTATTAATCGTAATACCGCGTGCTTTTTCTTCTGGCGCAGCGTCGATGTCGGCGTAGTTCTTGCCTTTTGCCTGACCCAGTGCAGAAAGAGTCATCGTAATCGCGGCGGTCAAAGTTGTTTTGCCGTGGTCAACGTGACCGATCGTGCCAATGTTTACGTGGGGTTTAGTCCGTTCAAATTTTGCGCGTGCCATTCTCGATTTGTTCCTTGTTTTTTTAGCGATTTTAGACTTGAGATTTTAGATTCTCGATTTTGGATTCAATCCAAAATCCAAAATCTAAAATCTAAAATCATTAGTTCCCTTTGTTCTTAGCGATAATGGCTTCAGCCACATTTCGCGGCACTTCTTCGTAATGGCTGAATTCCATTGTGAAGATGCCTCGACCTTGGGTTTTCGAGCGGATGTCAGTAGCGTAACCAAACATTTCTGCTAGTGGAACTTCCCTGATCCGTCTCTTGACCCTCGATCTGACCCCGACGGGAGTTGAGGTCGCCGATGACATTCCCGATGTAATCTTCGGGAACTTCTACCTCTACCTTCATCATAGGCTCTAGCAGCACAGGCGTTGCATTCATCACGGCTTCTTTGATCGCCATTGAACCGGCGATCTTAAATGCCATTTCTGAGGAGTCTACATCGTGGAAAGACCCGTCTACCATAGTAGCTTTGAGGTCAATCATCGGATATCCTGCTAGAATACCTGATTCGCAGGCTTCTTTCATCCCTTGTCCTGCTGGATTGATGTACTCTTTCGGTACAGTGCCACCGACAATTTTGGAGACAAATTCAAAGCCGGTTCCCTCTTCTCCGGGTTCTAGTTCGATCACGACGTGACCGTACTGACCTTTACCACCGCTTTGGCGGATAAATTTACCTTCGGCGCGGACGGCTTTGCGAATGGTTTCGCGGTAGGCTACTTGCGGTTTACCGACGTTGGCTTCTACTTTGAATTCGCGCAGCATCCTGTCTACCAAAATTTCCAAGTGCAGTTCGCCCATGCCGGCGATGACTGTCTGATTGGTTTCTGGGTCAACGTTGACTCGAAAGGTGGGGTCTTCTTCGGAGAGGGACTGGAGGGCTTTGGAGAGCTTCTCCATGTCTTGTTTGGTTTTGGGTTCCACAGCCACCGAGATGACTGGTTCTGGAATAAACAGGGATTCCAGAATTACTTCCGAGCCTTCTTCACAGATGGTATCGCCTGTGAAGGTGTCTTTCAGACCCAAGGCTGCTCCCAAGTCTCCGGCGCGGAGTTCTTCTACATCTATCCTATGGTCCGCTTTGAGTACAACTAGGCGAGAAACCCGCTCTTTTTTGTCTTTGGTGGAGTTTAGGACGTAGCTACCTTTTTTGAGGACGCCGGAGTAGACGCGGACGAAAGTCAGGCGACCGTAGGGGTCTGCCATGATTTTGAACGCCAGGGCTGACAGCGGGGCGTTGTCGTCGGCAAACCGCTCTGCTGTCTCGCCGTTGGGCAGGAGTCCTTGAATTGGCGGAACTTCCAAGGGCGATGGCAGATAGTCGATGACTGCATCCAATAACAACTGAACGCCTTTGTTTTTGAATGCCGAACCGCACAGCATAGGGACGATCGTACCAATGACCGTACCGTGACGCAGGGCCAAGCGGATTTCGTCTTCGGTTAGTTCTACGCCTTCGAGGTATTTCTCGGTGAGGGCGTCACTGGTTTCTGCTACGGACTCGATCAGCTTGGTGCGATATTCCGTGGCTAGATCCTTGACTTCATCGGGGATTTCTATTTCCTCGATATCAGTGCCGGTGTCGTTGTTGTAGATATAGGCTTTCATTTGCACTATGTCTACAATTCCCCGGAAGTTTTCTTCGCTGCCGATCGGGATTTGGATGGGTACGGCGTTTGCTCTCATGCGATCGCAAATTTGAGCATAAACCCTGTAGAAGTTCGCGCCCATCCGATCCATTTTGTTGAGAAACACGATCCGTGGTACTTTGTACCGATCGGCTTGTCGCCAAACTGTTTCCGATTGTGGCTGAACTCCGCCTACCGAGCAGAAAACTGCGATCACTCCATCTAGCACCCGCATGGAGCGTTCGACTTCGATCGTGAAGTCTACGTGTCCGGGAGTGTCAATGATGTTGATTTTGTGATCTTTCCAACTGGTGGTGATAGCGGCAGCAGTAATCGTAATTCCCCGCTCTCGCTCTTGCGCCATCGTATCCATAATTGTTGTTCCATCATGCACTTCACCCATTTTGTGAACCATGCCTGAATAGAACAGAATTCTTTCTGTTGTTGTTGTTTTGCCCGCATCAATGTGGGCGGCGATGCCGATGTTGCGAGTTTTTTCTAGCGGGACGATACGTACCACAGCTACCTCCTTGGAGTTTGTGTTGCTATAATACAACTATACTACATAATCACTTTGTTTGCCGTCGCTACGGGCTTAAAACACAAGTATATGGAGCGTATTGTTACATTTTAATATTTTTTGCAAGATTTGTTCACAAAAATATTAAGGATGTGGCATGGAGAAAGCGCTTGAGTTTTGAGTTTTGAGAAAGGCAGTTTTCGATCGGCTCCATCGGTAGTGCTGCCAGTCGCAATGCAATCTGCTATACAAATACTAGACAAGTCTAGACATTTGCTTCTTACTTCATCGGGGGCATGGGAGCGGTTATCCCTCAGTAAGCTTTCACGAAGAGAGCCAAACGTGATAAATTGATCGCAGCGTTCAAATCTCTGTCCATCGAATTACCACAACTTTCGTAGTTGTAGGTTCTTTCTTTCAGTGGAATATCTTGGATCTGCCCACAGCTTGACTATTATTTTCCAAGGGCGGAAACCAGCGGTCAGCAATGATTATTTCACAACCAAACTTTTTCGCCTTATATTCTAGGTGACGCTTGAATTCAGAGAATCCACAGTCAGC
>REAP01000048.1 GCA_004294385.1 Oscillatoriales cyanobacterium
AACGGTCACTGAGCGAAGTCGAAGTGGACAATTCAAAACGGTCACTGAGCGAAGTCGAAGTGGACAATTCAAAACGGTCACTGAGCGAAGTCGAAGTGTCCACTTCAAAACGGTCACTGAGCGAAGTCGAAGTGGACACTTCAAAACGGTCACTGAGCGAAGTCGAAGTGGACAATTCAAAACGGTCACTGAGCCCTTCGACTACGCTCAGGATAAACTCCGTCGAAGTGTCCTTAAAAAATATTCAAATTACCGGGGCGCGTCTGCTTGGCGATGTATGGAGACAGCTTGGTTATTTAAATGAGTCTCAACAGTGGCTGGAAGAAGTAGAACGAGTCATTACTCAAGACGAATATCCTCAAGAAAAAGCTTTGGTTTTACTCAGTTTAGGTAATACTTACCAATCTCTGGGAAACAGAAACAAATTTTTGTCTGATTTTGATAATAACAATCCCGATCGAAATTACCAGAATGCTATAAATTACTATCGAAAAGCAGTGAATTTCGCTGCAAATAATTCCTTTGTGAAAGTCCAGGCACAATTGAATTTATTAAATCTTTTAGTTAAGCCCAAAATTGGATTTGCGGTAAATGCAAAGGAAATTCAACAATTGCGGTTAGAAATTCGGTCTCAATTGAGTAAGTTGCCGCGAAGTCACAAGCTAGTTTATGCGGAAGTTAGTTTGATGAATAGTTTAGTTGAGCTCAATAATCAACTAGAAACTCCTAATAATGTTTCAAATTCGTCTAACTTAAATTCCGAAAAAATATCGAACTACTGTTTGCCAAATTCTGGAATTGTGGATGAAAGTGTGCTGAGAAATATTGAGTCTGTGTCTTGGGGAGAAGTTGGCAAATTGGGTGCACAGGCGATCGCATTGGCTAGGGATTTGGGCGATTTTAGGGCAACAGCCTATGCTTTGGGCAATTTGGGTACCGTGTATGAAAAAAATCAGCAGTGGCTAGAGGCTCAACAGTGTACGGAACAAGCTTTGTTGTTGTCGCAGAATATTCAGTTAAATGCGCCGGATCTTGCCTATCAGTGGCAGTGGCAATTGGGGCGGATTCGTCGGAATGGTGGGGCGAAGGATGTTGACGGTGCGATCGCGGCTTATACAGCTGCATTTAATACGTTACAGTCGGTACGCAACGATTTGGTGCCGATTAGTCGGGATGGACAGTTCGATTTTCGCGATAAAATAGAACCTGTTTATCGGGAATTGGTGGACTTGTTGTTGCAGGAAAATGAGCCTAATCAAGACAATTTAAAGCAAGCTAGAAATGTGATTGAGGCGCTTCAGGTGGCTGAATTGGATAACTTTTTTAGGGAAGCTTGCATACAGCCACAAGAGGTAAACATTGACAATATAGACAAAGAAAGTGCTGTCATTTACCCGATCATTTTAAATAATAGCTTAGAAGTTATCATCAAGTTGCCTGGTTTAGATAAACTCAAACACTACCGGACTAAGATATACTCAAAGATAGTAAAAGATGCTCTTGTCAAACTGCGTGCACAAATAGTAGATACAAATAAATCTCAGATACAAACATTGAATAAATCCTTAGAAAATATCTATACGTGGTTACTGAAACCAGCTAAGACAGATTTAGATAAAAATAATGTTAAAACCTTAGTATTTGTGCTAGATGGTGAGTTACGAAATATCCCTATGGCTGCTCTTTATGATGGATCGCGTTATCTGATAGAATCCTATAGTTTAGTTTTAGCACCAGGATTAAAATTAATAGATGCCAGACAATTCAAATTGGAAAATATCAAAATTCTAACGGCAGGAATAAGCGAAGCACGTCAAAATTTTGCTGCCCTACCCAATGTCAAGAAAGAGCTGAAGGAAATTCAATCCCAAGTATCGAGTATTGTCTTGTTGAATTCTGAGTTTATTGATTCGTCTTTACGAGCAAAAATTAACTCGAATGAAAGTCGTATAGTTCATCTTGCCACTCATGGAAATTTTAGTTCTAACGCTGAAGATACATTCATTATCAATTGGGATAAACGCATCAATATAAATGACCTAAATCAGTTATTACAAAGCAGAAACGAAAAGCAATCTAAGCCCATTGAATTACTGGTCTTAAGTGCTTGTCAAACAGCAGCCGGAGACAATCGGGCAACGTTAGGACTTGCAGGAGTAGCTGTGAGAGCAGGGGCACGAAGCACTTTAGCTTCTTTATGGAATATCCCTGATGATTCAACCTCTGTTTTAATGAAGCAATTTTATAAAGAGTTACTTACTAATAAGCGAACCAAAGCTGAGGCTTTGCGCCAAGCCCAGCTATTTCTATTAAAGAATCCTAGCTACAACAATCCAAAAACTTGGTCGCCCTATATCTTAGTAGGAAATTGGTTATAGTTTCACCTATTACTCTTCCTTAATTTTCTGTTTTACAACATTCTACTATTGGCTCCGAGGCAATATTAGATAAGCCTATTTGCCGTAGCAGAGATGGCCAATGACCGTCATTTGGATCGGTTTTACGAATTTCTGCGGCCGCTGTTAGTGCATCATACCAAATACCATTAGCTGCTAGAATACTAATGCGATCGCTCAGTGTAGCTTTTTCTAGCTGACTCGTGAGAGCCGGATTGGAAAAATTGACTCTCTTGATTATACCAGTAACTGACAGGGGTGGTTGTCCCTGTTGGCAATAAATCTTGAAATACCACCGATACTGCCGATCGATTTGTAAGAAAACTGATGATGGTAATGATATTTGAACAACTCCTGGTTTCCCACTTAGAGTAAAGGAAGCTTCATATACTGGTTTATTTTCCCCATCTTCAAGGACAAACTTACCAGAAAATTTAGACTGATAAGGCACATAAAACCAAAGAGTAGGATTAGCAGAAACCGTTAATCCCCAAACAGGGGTTAAATCTTTGATCTCATAAACTGGAACCAATGCCGTCAGAGGCTTTTGTTCAGATCCCGTAGACTGATTGGCAACATCCTGACAGCCTCTTGAGCCTCCATCACTTCGATTACCTGAGTTTTCTACATCAGTTGGTGGTGATGGTGGCGCCTTGAACAATGGTTCCTTGAATTGTGTGCTTGAGTTGGTAGTGGGGCGTTGTCCAACAATGACAGCCCTAGCTGACTGCATCTCTAATTTAATCAAGCCGAGCGTTAAAAAATTTATAGCCAAAAATCCGGTCAGTTGTTTAAGCAATGAGTAAATTTTAGCCAACATTCCACACTCTTCAATTTAGTTTGCTGTCTTTTGAGACCGATTATATACTAGGACAGCAAAACTTGTACCAACTAAAGCCAAACCCGAAGGAATCAATGGCACCCAACCACTTTGGGTAAAGAAAATCCAGCAAACACCATATAATATAGCAATGCTTGTACCTGTGACAATTATTAGATATTGTTTCGACTGATAGCGCCAAGCGATCGCACCACCAACAACACCCCATCCCAAAATCCACAACCCATCTACCCAAAAATCCCACCACCAAATTAGAGGCCTTCCATCTAAAGCAGCACTGATAAGTTGACTAACCATTTGGGCGTGAATAATGATACTAGGCAATTTTTGGTAATTTTCTTGGTTTGTACTATAAGGAGTGGGATAATAAGATTTAAAACTTTCAGCGCTAGTACCAATCAAAACAATTTTATCTTTAACATCATCAGGTTTAAGCTGACCATTGAGAACTTGTGCCAGGGTGACTCTTGAAATTACGTCTGAAGGTGAACGATAGGAGCGGTAGTTGAGCAATATTTCGTAGGCTCTATCATCTATTTTGTGATAACCACCCATATGTTCTCGCAACCGTTTTAAATGTGCCTTGCCTAATTGCAACTCTCCTTTGTTATATTTAGGAGAGATACCATTTGTTAGATCCAAATATCGAAATGCTAGTTGAGCGCTGAAGGCATACTCAGCATCACAAATTGTAGCTTCATCTGGTTTTAAAGCAATAAGATGGCGGCGGATAATACCGTCGAAATCTACAGAAAAATCATTAAAGCCTATTCGTTCTTTACCATCTTTTTCTGGGATATTAAGTGGTGGTTTAGTACCTAAATTTGCTCGACTACGATTGGGAGATTTACAAAATGCGATCAAATTTTTTGAATTCTTTATTTTAGCCATTAAAGGCAAGTTTGGGTCGATTTCAAAATCGTAAGTAATTCCCAAACCAATTACTTTTGCTTGATATTTTTGCAATTTGTCTAACGTTAAATTGAGAGCCATTTCCGATAAGGAACCTTTTTTATCTTTCTGCTGCGGTAGGTAAAGATCGGCTTCAGTAACTTCAATTACTAAAACTCGTTTTTCTTTTCGTTCCGTTGGACGAATTTGCAACATTTTGTCATAACTTTGCAATTCCAATGTTTGCAAAATTCCCATCCACCGCACTCCCATCACAGCGCCCGTGACTAGCACACTAGCCACCAACACAGCCCGAAGATTGCCCCAAATCGAAACACGCTGACGCTCTTCCTCATTCCCCCTCAGCAACTCATCCCAAGTGGGAGACTCCACAGCCGGATGCTCATAAATCATCGGTAGCCAACTAGCAAAGGGATATTCACCCTCCATCCCGTGCAGCTTTTTTCGCGCGTCCATAACTGAGTCCGGCAAAGATTTATTCTCTCTAGCAAATGCCTGTAGAAAATACTCCAAAAACTTCTGAGCAACTTCATCCGGCACTCGTTCTCGCATCGCAATCACCGCTGGAATTTGCAAAGAAGCCAGTTCCTTGACTAATCCCATGCCATCACAAGAATTGAAAATTGCTAATTTCAAACCATGCTTAATCGCATTTTCTAAACCATACTTTAAATCTTTAATCGATATACTTTCAGTTTCACTCAGAGCCAACATACCTTGACTGTAATCATATTTGCTCGAACTATGACCTGCGAAAAATAAAATATCCCAATTCTGCTCCCATAACTGCTGATTAAGCTGGGTACTATTAATAGCTACCTTAGTAGTAATCTCGGCGTTAAGATCGACAATTGATTGCTTTAATAACAGCAAGTCTGCATCAGTATCTATGCCTATACTATATCCCAAAATTACTAAAATTCTAATTACATCTTGAGAATTAATTAACTGGGTATTAGATATTGCTTGAAAACTGCTAATCACAGGTTCAACTTCAAACTGTTGAAATTTCTCCCATAAATGCCAAGGCAAACCCCATAAATTGACATCATCTGTTTGAATAATGAACCTGACATTAGACTTGTCTTGGTGTTTAGCTTTCTCGTGACTTAATACTTCTATGATTTTATCTCGAATTGGCTGAAAAAGACTATCCCCAGAAGTGAGCCAGGTATTAATATTATTTTCTAGGGTATCTCCTAATTCTTTGATCGAGTAATGTACAATTTTACCCTTGTTGATATGCTCTAATTTGCGAGAAGAACCTAAATCACAATCTCTTCGACAGGTGTTAAAATGGTCATAGCTTTTCCTCAAATCTTGAGCTGGGGGTAAGTGCCCGCTAATTTGAAAATTCATAGAGTTAATGCTATCACCGATTCTGAGGGTGACAGGATAGCGTTGGTTTCTATCAAGATTGCGTATTTCCAAAATTACGAGCTTGCTCATAGCCTTTGACCTCCCGATCCTAATTTAGTTAAATGGTAAAATCTTCTGTGATGCTAAATCCGTCGCAAGCGACTTTTACCTGGAAATAATCGCCGACAGCAGCCGTAAATTCATAGTTTGGGATATTCTTTCTAGAATTCTGAGCCTTTTCTTTCCAGAAAATTTTGCCTTCTTCATCTAGGATAATTAATTCGAGATTTGGCGGCAGAGTTTTCGATGTTGTTGATGGGACGGGTAATACGCGCAACTCAATATTAGTTTTATCGGTTCCTTGAGGTAACAAAGTTATTTCAAGTAAAACGCGAACAGTATCAAGCTGTATTGTTAATTCCATAATCTTACCAATTCTCACCCCCGCAGTGGAATTTTTGGGGTCAAGTTTTCCCAAACTCACAGCAGCTTGGCGTCGTAAGGTATCATTTTCGGTAGTTTGCAGAAAATCAGTCAATGCTGAAATTGCCTCCTGATTTCCAGGCTCAACGGAACCTAATAAGTCCGCAGCCCGCAATTGATTCCATTTATTACGATCGCGCAATAAGTCAAGCAATGTAGGAATTCCCTTCTGCTTACTAGAAACACCATCGCGATAGCCTCCACCTTCGATCGCATAAATGAAATCAGGCTCTAAAATTCCCAACTTTTCCTTGATTTTGTCAGCCATCTCCCACCCAACTTGAATATAAGTATTTAGTCGCTGAATCAAATTTGCTTCACTTTGAACCACCACAGAGGGCGCAGCAGCTAATACTGTTTCCTGTACTGGTTCCTGAATAATTCCTAAACGCTGATTATACAGTTCTTGCCTGTATTCATCATTGGTCAAGAAAGATGCCCACTGTTCAAACGGAACTAGCAGCCGGGGAGAATATACCGCTGAATTACCCAAAGTATGTAATAATTCAGTCGATTCCACCTCAGATAAGCTTGGCAAGGGTGAGACTTTTTGCTGCAAATTTAACCCCAGAGTTATGTCCATCACAACCAGAGATTTGGTTAATTTCTGTGTTGGTAGAGCATAAGTGCGATCGCCCGTATTATACCTACTTTCATGCTTCAGTTGGCGGTGCGTCGCAAACCCCAAAACTTCCATCCAGCACTCCCCATCATCATCACCATTCAAATTCATCTGCACCGGCAGGTAATAATCAGCAGTCCAATTAGGAATGTCAACCCATTCCTGCGGTACAGAAAATTCTTCCAAATTTCCCTCATCACTAGGAATTAACACTAATCTAGTATCACCAATTTCGATAGCGGTTCCGTTCAACAATTCCCAGATATTAGCAGGATTATGCCAAACTGAAGGTTGAGGCAATTCTTCTTCTGCTAACAACTCTGTAATCCACTGCATAAAAGGCTTTAAACAAACGCCATTGAGATAGGCATTGTAACGAGAAATTGGATTAGAATGCTCTTGAGCTTGATACCAAGCAGTATCTTGGTCTCCTTGGTCAATTTTTAACCGCACGAGGCAAGAATCACTAGAATCAACGAGTTGTAATTTGGTTAAGTCAAACATTGGTTTATTCTCCTTTTTCAGTAAGTGTCAAATTTTGTAAGCATTCTTCGACAATTTTATCAATTATCTGGCTGGTAGCTTCACCCTCTAAAGATAGATTGAGAGTTCGACAAGCCGCCGAGATTTTAGAGTGATAAAAACTCTTTAGCCACTCTTCCACACACTCCTTTTCCCAATGAGGCAGTTCCTTGATTAAATGTGCCTGTAACTTGTGCTGAGAGACAGCAATTATGGCATTCACCTCTAACAAACTCATCCCAATTTGATTGGCAATGTTCTGTTCATTTACCTTTTCGTCGCCATAGCGCAGAAACAAAACCTGTCTCTCTGAATAATCAAGTTCTTGTACTGCTTCAACTAAAGCTCCTTCAAGTAACTCCGAATTCCGAGGTGATTGAAAACTTTTATGTAGCCATTCAACCACATAATTTCTCACCCATCGATCGGGTTGTGATTTTTGGATTAAGGTGTTTAGGAGTTTTTTCTTGATAGTATTAAGACGACGAGAAATGGCAGACTGGCTTACTTGTAATTGAATTTCAATTTGCTTTTGGTTAAGGCCAGCACCGTAATAAAGCAGGAGAATTTGGTGTTGATCGAGTCTAAGGCGATCGAGTTCTTTGTAGAAAGCAGATTTAGTTTCCTCAAACCGTGGATTTGCTTCTGAATCAGATTCTTCAGCTCCGAGACTAATGTCTTCGGAATCTGAGTCATCCGAGCATCCATCATTGTCTTGCTGCTTATTTTTTTTGCGTTTTTGATCAATATCTTCAGAGCTATAAATGGTAGGTTTTTCGTATTTTCGTAAGGCATCAATACAGGTGTTCATCCAAGCTTGCATTTGTTCTCCGCTAATATTTGAGCCTGCGGATACTTCATGGGGAGCTGAAGAAATAAACTTTTCTGCATTGTAAGATTCAGCCGCAGCTTGAAAGTCTTCGCTGTCAGGATCTAACCATTTATCCCCCGATCTTCTCAGCATGGGATTCTGAACTTTGTTAAATTTATAAACCGGCTCAAAGCATTTGCGCCCAAAGATATATTGAGAGATTTTAGCTTCTGGAATTCCATATCTTTCCAGCGCTTCCCGGAGCTTTATTTCTGATTTTTCAACTACCAGTCGCCACGATGAATATTTACAAATATCTTCTTGATTCTGTATCTCCTTAATCAAAATATTTTCAATGTAAGTCTTTAGAGAAGCTTGACTAGAATCATAGGATTTTAATAATTTGACAATCTTGTCATAATTGTGAATAAAAATGCGAGCTGATGATAGATAATCGTCCCAAGACCGAATTTTTGATTTAGACCATACTTCTCTGGCTGCATAATAGCAGCTTGTTTCAAGATAACTCCTGACATGGCCTAGGGCTAATTGTTTCCTATCTGGGCGTTCCCATTGTTGCACAGTAGGTGAAGCATCAATTGCTAGGTCTCTCCAAAATTCTAGTATATTTATGATGTCATTAGACTGGGAACAAAACTGTGCGAACACCTCGTTATTTTTTTTGTACAACTCAAAGTTTCGCTTGAGACGAGTGTCGTTTTTCCACTCAAAAAATTCATGATAATTATCAGTCTTCAAGATAAAATGGGTGCAAAAAACGTCGCTGTCATTTAGACGTTCTGGTAATCTGGGAATGTTTTCCTGGTTAGAGGATTTGGACATCTTGGGTAATTCTCCAATAATGATCGTAAGAAAAGAATTTAAGGCTGATGCACTGTTAACAGTTAACTTGATTTTACCAGGATAATGAAACGCGGATTTGAGATTAAAGGGCGATCGCACGGGGAACTAAAACCCGGTTTCTGTGTGAATATTGGTCTAAAAAATCGATGATTGCGGAAGAAACCGGGTTTTTTAGCCTTAGTCAGGTGTGAGCGATCGATCGGCTGTGAGAGTAGCTTGAGCATAGTGGCTGCGGTGCTGTGTGTGTGTACTATTTAACTTATTGGGATGACCGATCGCAATTTATGAGGGTTGCTCTCAGTTTTTTCCCTAACATTCTCTCTGAGGAAGCGGTCTTTAGTGCATCACTCGGTGGCTCTAAGGAGCTGAAACTCTCTGAGGATATGACTTTCAAGATATAAATGATTTAATTATATTCTCAATAATTGTGCATTATTGAAAATAAATAATATTTTTTAAATTTCAAAACTGATCAAATCCTATCCCCTATCCCCCCAGGGCTGTTTCATTCTCTGTAGGGGCAAACCCCCCGTGGTTGCCCCGATATTTGAAACACCGATTCCATCGTCCGTGGAGGGGGCGGGCACGGGGGCACCGCCCCTACAAAACCCTGGAATAAAACTTAAAAAAATGTGATAAAAAGTCACATCGGCGTGAAGATTATGAATCCAATTAATCAAACATCAAAGCTTAAGTTTTTAGTCAAAATTTGCGATCGAGGCTAAGCTTGAACCAATAGGACAATCTAGCCGATATTAAACAAATGCTTTATTCATTTAAACCAAACTCGAAAACCAAAGTCCGCGTTTTCAAACAGTTAGCAGCGGCGGTTTCGGCTGCTATAGCTTTGGGCGCAACAACCAGTTTAAAAGCCTCGCCAGTGTTGGCTGCTAGCGATATCCCCCCTGCAAGTCAAATTTCGAGCCAGCTAGCAGCTAAACCTCAGATATTGTTGAAACAGCTACCTCAAACCACTGTTGCTGTGCAGACAGTGCGGATGGACTTATTCGGCTCAATTGTGCCAATTGCGATCGGCGGTGTCATTATTATTTGTATACCGCTATTTTTTGGTGGATTGGTCGTAATTGGCGATCGCGAAGTTGGCATTGTCAGTAAAAAGTTTAGCTTCGGTGGCAAGTCTTTACCCCCCGGCGATTTAATTGCCTTAAACGGAGAAGCTGGATATCAAGCCGATACTTTACCTCCCGGTTGGCACTGGGGTTATTGGCCTTTGCAGTACAATGTTCGCAAAGAGTCTCTGACTGTGGTTCCCCAAGGTGAAATTGCTTTGATTATCGCAGCAGGTGGCAGTTCGATTCCGCCACAACGAATCCTCGGCAAAGTCACAGAATCTGATAATTTTCAAGATGCTCGTAAATTCTTAAAAAGTGGTGGTGAAAAAGGTAGACAACTCGGATTTTTGACCGGAGGTAGCTATCGCATTAATACAGCATTATTTACAGTAATTACAGCAACAAATGCTCCAAAACACGGGATGACAGCAGAACTGTTGAAGCTGTATAAAATTGCTCCAGATAAAGTCGGAATTGTCACTACTTATGATGGTGTTCCGATCCAAGATGGCGAAATTGCTGGCCCGATTATTCCGAATCATGATAATTTCCAAAACTCACAAAAATTCATCACAGGCGGGGGACGGCGTGGCTTGCAGGAACAGGTTTTGCTTTCCGGTTCGTGGAACTTGAATCCTTGGTTTGTGGGGGTGGAACAAGCAGCAATGACCGAAATCCCGATCGGCTATGTTGGCGCAGTAATTTCCTATGTCGGCCAAACGTCAGAAGATGTGAGTGGTGCTGCTTTTACTCACGGCAATTTAGTAAATGTCGGGAATAAAGGGGTTTGGGTAACACCTCTTTATCCGGGGAAACATCCGCTGAATACTCGCATTTTGAAAGTAGAGTTAGTGCCGACTACTAATATTGTTTTGAATTGGTCTGGCAAAACGGAACGCCACAGTTACGATTCTCAACTTTCATCTTTGACAGTACGTTCTCAAGATGGTTTTGCCTTTGATTTGGAAGTAGCTCAAATCATTCATGTTGGAGCTTTGGATGCTCCCAAAGTCATCTCTCGCGTCGGTTCGATGCAGAACTTAGTTGACCACGTTTTGCAGCCAACAATTGGCAATTATTTCCGCAATTCGGCTCAAGCTTATTCTGTATTAGATTTTCTCTCGGCAAGAAGCGGAAGACAAGCGGAAGCGGCGGAGTATATCAAAGCGGCTTTGCGTACCTATGATGTGCAAGCAATTGATACTTTGATCGGGGATATTTTGCCACCCGCAGAGTTGATGCAAACTCAAACCGATCGCAAAATTGCGGAAGAACAATGCAAGACTTATGAGGTGCAGCAATTGGCGCAAACTCAGCGGCAACAATTGGTACGGGAAACGGCGCTGGCTGAGATTCAGCAAGAGATGGTGAAATCGGAACAAGGTGTGAAGATTTCGGAGTTGAAAGCGAATTCTCAGGTGAAACAAGCTCAAGGTGAAGCTGAGTCGATTCGGGTGAAGGGAAATGCTCAAGCTTCGGCTTATCACGCTGGTGTTGTGGCTTTGGGGGGTTCTGGTTATACGGCTTTGCAGTTAATGCAAATTATAGGCGATCGCAATGTGCGAGTTGTACCTGATGTTGCAGTGAGTGGAAATGGTAGCGGTGGTGGTTTGGTTGATGGTTTGCTGGGAATGATGATGTGGAATCAAACTAGCAAAAATGGTGAAAATGGTGGGGAATTACCTGTAGTTAAGTTACCAAAATCTGAGCCTGCTGTTTTGGAACCTGCGGCGAATTTACCAGTAGCCAAGGTGAATTCGGTTAAGCGGCCGGAATCTCGCACTAATTCCCCTGTTGCGAATCCTGAAGCTGATATTGAGTCGTTGTTTGATGAATTGCCGTTTGACGATCGATCTTTTAGTTAGGGTGTGCAGTTTGTAGGATAGATTTTAGATACCCTGACTTATTTAAGAAGTCAGGGTATCTAATTATCTCGATCAATGCCGACAACAATTATAGGTAATCTGTGATGATTGAGACGCAATGCCAGCAACAGGCAAGATGCCTGTTCCACAAGAAAATAGAGTCTTTGTGGAACAGGCATCTTGCCTGTTCATAAAAAGCTAATTAGATGCTAACGGATTTGATTTAATGCTGCTAACTGCTCATATTCTGCTTGTTCAGCCGCTAAATCTGCTTCTATTTCTGCTCGATTTGCGTGATAATAAGTCAGTGCAGCATAAACCTGTGCTAAGGTTAGATGATCTAAATCTGCTGCTATTTCCTCAGCACTATTACCTTGTTTGTATAAGGCTACGATTCGTTGCACCGATGTGGCAGTACCTGCAATAATAGGGATGCCATTGCGAAGGTTTGGATCGCGGGTAATTAAAGTGCCAATTTCTATAATTGTTGCTGTCAAAGTAGTTTCTCCTCATCTAAATACAAACGAATTTCGCTCAAGATTAACTCCCCACTTTGTGTTCGTTGGCTAAGCGATCGCACTCAGCATCTTCATCAGCAATATCAGCATCTATTTGCTCTTTATTAGCGTAGTAATAAGCTAGTGCTGCATGAACTTGTGCTAAATTTAAGTGGGAAATTTCTGCAATGATTTCTTCTGGTTTCATCCCCATTTTGTACCAAACGGCGATTCGTTGAACGGTTATTCTAGTCCCTGCGATGCGGGGGCGATTTCCACAGGTTTCTGGTGTGGAAATGATGAGAGTGCCAATATCAGTTAAAGTTGGCATAGGTGAATCTGGGGTTAAAAATTAGAACTTAAGTATAGCATAAATTTATGATTGTTAAATTTTACCGACTTAATTTATGAAATATTTGACCCTACTACCGTGCTTCTACATACTCACAAATAGTAGTTGGTTCGGGAATGGGTAAACCCTCCTCTCGCAACCCTTCTAAGTGAAATTCGATCGCTTCTTTAATTTGCTGCTGTACTTCCGCAAGGGTAGCGCCTGTGGCTGCACATCCGGGTAAATCTGGCGCATAAGCTGAATAGTTATTGGGTGTTTTTTCAATGACGATGGCATAACGCATCATTTAGTCTCGACTTCAGAGTAGATTAGGACTTACACACTGACCAAAGAAACCGGGTTTTTACCGAATCTGCTGACTACAACCAAATATTTCGTAAAAAACCCGGTTTCTGAACCCCAAACAGTCTGTGTTAGCCAATTGCTATGACCCGAATTTCGCGAGTCTGTTGTTTGAAGAGTAAACCCCCGCGTAGCAGGTAATGACATGACCAAAAGTCGATAACTTCGTAGAAAAAGGTTCTCAAAAAAAGACTTGACAAGGGGCTGAAATCGCTATAGATTACAGCTTACAGCTCTCGATGCGAGAGAAGAGACAAACACCACACCTCCACAGAACTCGAAACTCCCACCCAAAGGGAGGTGGCCCACAGGTGCTTGCTTATTAAAGGTTAGGTTACTGTAGTTCAACCACTCTCCTCCTTTTCGCCAACCGCAACGATCGCCTAGCTTGCATTCAGTGTCATAATCAACTTTACCACTTTGACAAAAGTTTGTAGTGCCGGATGGGTTTTGGAATAGGCAATCAGCGTTTAGACACTGGCTCATAATAAGCGAAGCGAGTTTTTCATCTTAATTTCATCTTAGCAAATTGCGAAGTGATTTGTCAACGACGATTCGCAGTACAATTGATGAATATTGCATCTGAGGAATCTCCCATGTCAGAACCGTTTTCGATTGAGATTAGCGATCGCATCTGCACCCACATGAACGAAGACCATGCTAGCGCTGTAGTGCTTTATGCTCAAGCATTTGGTGGCAAACCGGATGCGACAACAGCTCAAATGCTGGCTATTGATGCCAATGGCATGGATTTAACCGCCCAAGTCAATGGCGAAACTTTGCCAGTCAGAGTAAATTTTGAGCGCACTTTGAAAGATGCTGAAGATGCTCACCACACTCTGATTGACATGATTAAACAAGCTCGAAAAGTTGCAAAATAACCAATAGTCTCTTATTCTGTTATACTTTAAAAGTTCGTAGTAAAAACTTTAGTCTTTTTAAATTAGTTTATAAGGACTAAAGTCCTGACTACGAACTGTATTTTTGATCTGACATCTTGCACCATTGTCAGCAACAGGCTGTCCGGCCTGTTCCACAAAGATTCTATTTTCTTGTGGAACAGGCACCATTGTCAGCAACAGGCTGTCCGGCCTGTTCCACAAAGATTCTATTTTCTTGTGGAACAGGCCGGACAGCCTGTTCATAAAAGGCTAATTGATAATGGTGCAAGATCTCAGTTTAATCAAATTTAAACTTTACTCTAAAATTTTAAATAAAATGACAGCAGATTCCATCCAACTAAAAGTAGGCGATGCCGTTAATGGCGATCGCAATAACCCTTTCGAGGCACTGATAAAACGACTAGATTTGATGATTCGCGCCCACTATTCACTCCTGTACATTGTGGGTGCAGAAGAGGAACCTGTCGAAGCAGTAATTGCTCAAGTAGCGCTGTTTGTGACTCCCGCGCGCCGGGTGTTGTTCTGGGATATCGTGCGTGGCTGGGAAGATAATGGTTCTGGGAAAGGTTCGGTGATGGCGGCGCTCGATCGCATCGGCAAGACTGCTGTGGAAGAATATACCATATTTGTGTTGCGGGACTTGCACCCAGTTTTGAAATATCCTTACACCGAAAAAAATGCCCCGGTAGTCCGAGAATTACGCAATTTAACGCGGGAATTGAAGCGCAGCAAGAAAACAATCATTTTGACTTCCCACGCGCTAGAATTGCCGGAAGAATTGCAGGAAGAAGTGACAGTAATTGATTTCCCTCTGCCAAATGTTCAGGAAATCGAACATTTAATTTCCCAGGTTGTGGCCAAGCCAGAACAGTTGCAAGTTACAGGTTTAGCAAAGGAACAGTTAGTTAAAGCTTGTCAAGGTTTGAGTCGTGCTAAAATCGGACGAGTTTTAGCTAAAGCCTTGGCGGCTAAAGAGCAAATTAATGAGTCAGATATTGATGGAATTTTGGAGGAGAAACAGCAAGCCATTCGTCAAACAGGAATCTTGGAGTTTTTTACTTCCCAAGAATCTCTGAAAAGTATGGGCGGATTGGAGAATTTGAAGCTGTGGATCAAGATGCGGAAAGATGCTTTTACCGATGAAGCCCGACGCTACGGGCTACCTAATCCCAAGGGTGTTTTATTGGTGGGAGTTCAAGGTACTGGCAAATCTTTGTCAGCGAAAATCATTGCCTCAGAATGGCGTTTGCCGCTGTTGCGGTTGGATACTGGGAGGTTGTTTGGTGGGATTGTCGGGGAAAGCGAAAGTCGGGTCAAACAGATGATAGAATTGGCAGAGGCGATCGCACCTTGTGTTTTGTGGATCGATCGCATAGATCAGGTTTTCGGTAATATGATGACTGGTGGCGATGCCGATTCAGGAACATCATGCCGGGTATTTGGCAGTTTGATTACTTGGATGCAGGAAAAAACCAGTCAGGTGTTTATTGTCGCAACTGCAAATAATGTGCGGATTTTACCTGTCCAGTTGCTGAGAAAGGGCCGATTTGATGAAATTTTCTTTTTGCATTTGCCTTCAGAATTGGAACGTCAAGATATTTTTCAAGTGCATTTGCAGCGGCTGCGCCCGACTAGATTGCGGGAATTTGATTTGGGGATTTTGGCAAAACGTACTGAGAATTTTAGTGGTGCAGAAATTGAGCAGGTTGTAATCGATGGACTGTATCGAGCTTTTGGAACGTTTGTCAACGGCCAACGGCGAGATTTGACGACGGAGGATGTTTTGAGGTCGATCGAGGATACAGTACCTGCTTCTGCGATCGGGCGATCGCAAATCGAGGATTTGAAGCGCTGGGCGGCCCAAGCAGGAGCGAGAACAGCTTCTAATGATAGTCAATTAATTGATGAATTGAAACGCTATAGTCAGCGGGGCAGAAGGGATGGGTTCGATCATGATTAGGTCAAGTATGCTATAATTTACAGATTAATCCTAATTTTTATGACGCGATTTATTCACGATCGTTTTGCGAAAGAATACCTGGAAGAACTTCTGTCACCCATTGGAACAGTCAATATCGGCAGAGATGTAACTTCCGAAGTCCGAGAAATTGATGTTTACTTCACTCCCATTACCCTAAATCCAGAATACTTAAAAACTCTGGGATTATTGGGAAAAATAGCAAGTACAACTGCTATTATTGAACCGTTTCGGAATCCTGCCAACGTCAGCGAAATTTGTAGCTGTTTGGGCAAGTTATTAGATGTGCGAGGTGAATTAGAACGACAATCTAGAAGAGAAAATACTCGCCTTGATGATTCTCAGTTACCCAAACTGTGGATTTTGATGCCCACAGCATCAAAAGCATTGGTGGATAGCTTTAATGCCAAACCAGACACAGAGAATTGGATGGAGGGAATCTATTTTTTTGGCGAGTCTTTGCGAACTGCCATTGTGGCCATTCACCAGTTGCCAGAAACTCCAGAAACCTTGTGGTTGAGGATTTTGGGCAAAGGTAAAGTGCAGCAAAGGGCGATCGCTCAATTGAGCGCTTTAGCAACGGACGATCCGTTGCGGATGATAGCGCTAGAATTATTGTATCGGTTACAGTCAAATTTAGTAACTGATATCCCACAGGAATTAGGGCCAGAAGAGCGGGAGTTAATTATGGCTATTGCACCACTTTTTCAGCAACAAATAGAAGCAGCACAGCAAAAAGCTAGACAAGAAGGGCTAGAACGAGGGCTAGAACAGGGGCTAGAACGAGGGCTAGAACAGGGGCTAGAACGAGGGCTAGAACGAGGGCTAGAACAGGGGCTAGAACAGGGGCTAGAACGAGGGCTAGAACGAGGGCTAGAACAGGGGCTAGAACAGGGGCTAGAACGAGGTAGACAAGAACAACAGCGCTTAATATTAGAAAACTTTCTGCAAGTGAGATTTGGAGAATTAAGCCCAAAAATGACGGTTGTTCTAGCGCCAATATCCAAATTGTCTGCGACGGATTTTACTGTGTTGTTACTGGCAATATCGATGCTAACAGTCGATGAATCAGGGCGGGAATCAGCGGTGAAATTATTAGCTGAAAGTGTCTTGAAAATGAGTTCAAATGAATTGGGCGATCTTTTGCCGATCGCAGTGACTAATTTATTGGCATTGTCTGTAGCAGAATTGGCACTATTTGTCGAACGACTACCGGGGTTATCGGCTGATGAATTGAGGGAAAGATTGGGCAAAACACCGGACTGAGATTTGTTTGAGCGCCGATCGAGCCGATCGCACTTTCTAGCTGCAAGGGCAAGCCAAAGGGCGATCGCGCTTTACCGAACCTCCCCAGACGGATACCACCCTAATTGAAGCATTAACATCTTCGTTACATTTCGTTACGATAAGGAAACACAGAGCAAAAAACTCTCCCCCATAATATTTCAGAGGTGGCTATATGAATGGTACATTTCGCGTCGGCAACCTGTTTGGAATTCCCTTTTATATCAACCCATCTTGGTTTTTAGTCCTGGGCTTGGTAACGTGGCAATACGGCGGCGCACTAGCTGCTTTGTTTCCCACATTAGGCCCTGTAGCACCCTGGATCCTGGGATTGTTCACAGCATTGCTGTTATTTGCTTCCGTTATCGCCCACGAATTAGGACACAGTTGGGTTGCTATCAAACAGGGAATTGGCGTGAAATCGATCTCGCTATTTCTGTTTGGCGGATTGGCTAATTTGGATAGAGAATCAAAAACTCCGGCTGAGGCATTCTGGGTGGCGATCGCAGGGCCGTTAGTTAGTATATTGTTATCAGGTTTGTTAACCGCGATCGGCATTGGTGCTGGTCTCACAGGCCCCGCAGCGGCTATCGTCCAACTTTTAGCTTCGATTAACTTAGCTTTAGCCCTATTTAATCTGATTCCTGGTTTGCCCTTAGATGGTGGTAACATCCTCAAAGCGATCGTCTGGAAAATTACAGGGAATCCTTACAAAGGCATCATTTTTGCTAGTCGAGTTGGTCAAATCATTGGTTGGATTGCCATTGCTACAGGCATATTTGGTAGCACCTGGAATCTGATCATCGGTTGGTTTCTGTTGCAAAATGCTGGTCAATCTGCACAATCTGCCAAAATCCAAAATCAACTGGCTGGGCTGACAGCAGCAGATGCTGTGACTCCTGGAAGTCCTATCGTTTCCCAAGAGTTGTCTCTCCGAGAATTCGCCAACAACTATCTGATTGGTAATACTCAAAGCTTGCGTCGGTATCTGGTGACAGATGATGCGGGACAATTGGTAGGTGCGATAGAGACTGATGACCTTAAAGCAATTCCTACGGGTAACTGGCCTTCTGTTCAAGTGAAAGAGCTCCTAAAGGCGATCGAATTTTCCGCCACCGTCGAGCCAGAATTATCCCTCCTAGAAGTTGTCACTCTCTTTGAACAACTCAAAGTCCAAGAACTCCCCGTGATTCGCGACAACGGCGTCCTCCTCGGACTGGTAGAAAAAACTGAAATTGTCCGACTATTAGAAAAACGAGCTCTTGGAAACCCTGCTTAATCAATCACCAACGGCTCAAAAAAATATCACACACAGATACCCGGCTTTTTAGAGAAGTCGGGTATCTAATTTAATATATGAACTCAATGCTTGAACTTCATTGAACCAGTTTAACCAAGTCCAAGCAAGTCCAAGCAAAAATTCAAGCGCTTAGGCTACTTCTTCTTCTTGATCGATTTGGCGCAGGTGAATGTGCTTGCGTCCCAAAGAGATTTCAAACTCATCTCCAGGCTGGAGTTCCATCTGTTTGGTGTAAGCAGCTCCAATCAGCAAGTTGCCGTTAGATTGAACGCTAATCCGATAGCTAGCTGAGCGTCCGCCCCGTCCGTTGCCGTTTTGCTTACCATCTAGCTGAATGCCTTCTGCATCAATCAGAGCATTCAGGAATTTCATCATGTTGACCCGTTCTACTCCATTTTTGGTAACGGTGTAGTAGCCACAGGCTCTTGCTTTCTCTTCCTTGGTCAGGTTCTCTAGGTCTTTAACCTTTTTGATCAGACCTTCGCCTTCAAGGGGTTCAATGCTTTTCTTTTTAACCATCTACTGAGTCCTGAAATATTCAACTGGTGTACGGGTTTTTTCTTGGTTGCTTTTGGCTTGGCCAAGAAACTTTAGCTTTATAGCTGACTGTAAAACTATATTACACCTATTGGCTGGATTATTAACCACTATTATCTAAATATTTTTAACAATGTACACTTTTTTTTGAGAAGTAGCTGTCGATTGCTGGCAATCTCTAAACTCTGTAGCATAAGCTATCAGCTATCAGCTAGCTGAATATTTGCCCCAAATTTTAAAATCCAATGAAGTTAACTGCACGCGGACACTACAGTGTCAAAGCTCTACTGGATCTAAGTTTGCAACCTCGGTTCGAGCCGACATCGGTAAAATCGATCGCGAAACGACAGGAGTTACCGGCTCCCTATCTCGAAAAATTGCTGATTGAAATGCGACGAGCCGGTTTAGTTCAATCAGTTCGAGGTGCACAGGGAGGCTATAAATTGGCTCGCGAACCGGCTCAAATCTCTCTAGGACAAATCTTAGAGGCTGTAGGGGAAACTATTGAACCTTTGGCTCGACACTCTCCTGATGCTTCCCTTGCAGAGGACTGGGTAACTTTCAGTTTGTGGAACCAATTGCACAAAAAACTGGTGCTGGCGCTCTACAGTATTTCTCTGGAAGACTTATACTATGATGTCCGAAGTTGGCAAGCAGCTATGGGTGAAGAAACCAGCTTTATTATTTAGATAGTAAGCAAGAAGGAAGAAGGAAGAAGGAAGAAGGAAGAAGGAAAATTCAATAAAATCAATGGTTTCAGCAATTAAAAACGCCCTAACTACGGAGAAGGTTATGATCAGCTCAAAAATTCGATCGCCTGTCAATATGGATCACACACTTGTTATGTACGAAGGTGGCTGTCACTGTGGCGCTGTCCGCTTCCGAGTCGCGGTGGACAAACACGAAGCTGCTGATTGCAACTGTTCTATCTGTCACAAGAAGGGATTTTTGCATCTAATTGTACCACCAGAACATTTTACATTGCTAAGCGGGGAAGATGTTTTGACAACCTATACGTTTAATACGGGGATTGCCAAACATACTTTCTGCCGGATTTGCGGTATTCACCCGTTTTATCGACCCCGATCGCATCCCGATCAATTTGATGTGAATGTCCGCTGTCTTGACTCCGATGCAATTGCTCAATTTCGGATCATACCCTTTGATGGTGTTAATTGGGAGCAGAACGTGCACTTGCTGATGGACGAAAACAATCTGTGAACTTAAAACTCTATCTATATAATAGATATCTCCATAAAAGCCAGTCTTGAACAGGCAGGCGGTGCCAGCCAGCGAAGCGCCGTCCTGAGCCCTTCGACTACGCTCAGGATAAACGCAGTCGTTGGGTCGAAGGGATGCCTGTTCCACAATAAATATGGTCGAGGTCTAATGATGTCGGATGAATTTGCTGTTTTGATTTTAGCTGCTGTATTAGATTACTCGATCGGCGATCCTTGGGGTTGGCCACATCCTGTACAGGCGATGGGTTGGGCGATCGATCGGTATACTCGGCTTGTCTTTAATATCTGGAATAATCCCCCAAGCAAAATGCCGAACTTGGTCGATAGTCTCCCAGGCGATCGACCTAAACTGTTGCTTCGCGGTGCTGGTATAATCCTGGCGATCGGGCTGATTCTAGGCAGTTATACTGTCAGTTGGTCGATCGCCCAAGCTGCTAGTTGGGTACATCCTCTGTTCGGTATTGCGATCAATAGTATTTTACTAGCAAGTTGTTTTGCCGCCCGGAGTTTGAGAGCGGCTGCTGAGGATGTGCTGACGCCTCTAAATGTGGGAGATTTAGTCAAGGCGCGAGAACGGTTGAGTCTTTATGTCGGTCGAGATACTCAAAACTTATCTCAGCCAGAAATTCTGCGAGCATTGTTAGAAACTGTAACAGAGAATGCCGTCGATGGTGTGACAGCCCCACTATTTTATGCCTTAGTTGGGTTCGCTCTCCCACATTTATATCTATTATTAAATGTTAGGGATTTGCCGATCGCCGACTACTCTATGTCAATGAGTGCGATCGTCCCCTTGGCGATCGGCTATAAAGCAGCCAGTACCTTAGATTCTACAGTCGGCTACAAAGAAGCACCATACACCGATTTAGGATGGTTTAGCGCCAAACTAGAAGATGTTCTGACATGGCTTCCTTGCCGGTTAACAGTGATTACTTTAGCTGTGATATCAGGAAAACCCCTGTACGTTTGGAGGATGTGTCAGAGAGATGCAGTCAAAGATGCCAGTCCCAATTCCGGTTGGAGTGAATGCGCCTACGCCGCCATCTTGGGAGTGCAACTAGGAGGTACAAATTCCTATCGGGGAGTTGTTAAGCACAAACCACTGTTAGGAGAGCCGAATCAATCGATCGCAGCGGAGCATATTTCCCAAGCCATGCAATTAACTCGGTATTGCTTTCTGATTTGGTTGGGATTATCATTGCTTTTTTATGCTTGCTTCGTTTTTGTCCGCTAACTGTCGATCGCCAACAGCCAGCAATTAGCAACAGCCACCAATGACTAAAATTATCGAAATCTTATCCCCGGATGAAGTACGCCGAACTCTCACCCGCATCGCTTCTCAGATTGTCGAAAGATCTGGCAATCCAGAAGAGTTAGTCTTGTTAGGTATTCATACTAGAGGAGTGCCTTTAGCTCAAATTCTCGCTGCTCAAATTGAAGTCCTCGAACAAGTCAAAGTATCCGTGGGTGCTTTGGATATTACATTTTACCGAGATGATTTGGATCGAGTTGCGCTGCGGACGCCTGCTAAAACAGAAATTCCCTTCGATTTGACAGGGAAAACGGTTGTATTGATAGATGACGTTATATATAAAGGTAGAACGATTCGAGCCGCTTTGAATGCAGTAAATGATTATGGGCGACCGGAAAAAATTTGGTTGGCCGTTTTAGTCGATCGCGGACACCGAGAAGTGCCTATTCAGCCTGATTTCACGGGTAAAAAGTTGCCGACAGCGAAGGAAGAACAAGTTAAGGTTTATGTTTTCGATGTTGACGGGCGTGACGGAGTGGAGTTGATTAAGGATTGACATGGGCGGGCAGGATGCCCACCCCACCAGAAAATCAATTCTTTGTGGAACAGGCATCTTGCCTGTTCGGAGTGCTGTTCTGGAAATTTGTCAAAATCGGCAGTGCAGGAGTTGAACCTGCCTGGGGCGAATTATGAGTTCGCTGCCTAAACCGCTCGGCCAACTGCCGTTAAATCGCCATGTGCGATCGAACTTAAAAGCAATAATAACATAAATTTCCCAGTCCGTGCTAAAACTAGAGAACAAAAATCAAAAATTTTTAGATCTGCCGAGTCCGATCGCCATCAGCCCCAAAGCGAGAGTCGATCGGGCAAACAAAGCAGTATTTACAACCGGGCATAAAAATTACAGATAATGGTACTGAATTCAACAGTAGTGCTGACTCTAACTCTCCTGGCTCTGATGCTTGGAGCCGGTGTCACGAGTTCTGTTTACGGATTTACATTAGGTAGAGAAGCCCTAAAAGGAACTACTCAACCCGACGTCCGTCCCAGCAATAATGCCAGTGGCAAAGCAGGAACTCCAGCTAACAAAGACCAAGTGAGCATTTTAAAAGAAAAAGACATCCTCAAAACCGTCAAAGCACGAACTGAAGGTCGCGATCCCGATAAGATAGCAGCTCAAAATGTCAAAGACAAGGCCAGCCCTAAACCAGCTACAGCCAAAAAACCAGCCCCAGCACAAAATAACGCTAAGTTTCCCATGAACAGTCGCGACGGAGGAATCACGCTAGAAGTGAGTGCGGCAAATCAACGAGGTAACTCTATGCTGTTAGATGTCACCATGAAAAACGAAGGCTCCCAAGCAGTCAGATTTCTCTACAGTTTCTTAAGCGTCACTGACAATCAAGGACGGGTACTGAGCGCGACTGCGGAGGATTTGCCAGCGGAACTACCACCCAACGGGCAAGTTTTTTACGGTACGGTGACGATACCGACAGCTTTGCTAGAAAACGCTAAAGAACTTTCACTGACGCTGACAGATTATCCAGCTCAAAAACTCCAGTTGCAAATAGCGGGCATTCCAGTCCCGAAGTGAATTAAAAGTATCTTTCGATTAATATTGATTAAATATTTGCAGATGCTTGCCCCTGTTGTTTTCGTATTAGGGGGATTGTCAAAAATTTTAGCTTGCTATGAGGGAGGTCAAACCGACCGAATGGTTCTCAGTTTCTACCGAGAAAATTGTTCTAAACCTAACTGTTTCGCTCTAAGGGGCATTCGCTCGGAGAGTGTAGCAGATGGCTGAATTGCCTGCGATAACTTGGACAGAAGTGCTGTCACGGTTGCTGTCAGTCTTCTTACTGATTGCGATTAATGCTTTTTTTGTGGCGGCTGAGTTTTCGATGGTGACGGTACGTCGATCGCGAATTAATCAGTTAGTTGAGGCCGGCGACGCTCCGGCGATCACAGTTCAATCTTTGCTACAAAGTATCGATCGACTGCTATCGACAATGCAATTAGGAATCACTCTTTCTAGTTTAGCCCTCGGCTGGATTGGGGAAGATACCATCGCGGTGCTGATCCGACTTTCGATCGGCTGTTTACCGCTGCCAACTTATATCCAGGAGCCAATTGCTCATTCTTTTAGTCTATCCATCGTAACATTTTTCCTACTCGCTTATCTACAAATCGTACTCGGCGAACTCGTTCCCAAATCTGTCGCCTTCCTTTATTCCGAAAAATTAGCCAGAGGTTTAAGCACTCCCAGCCTACTGATTGCTCGTTTATTCAATCCCTTCGTTTCGTTGCTCAATCAATCAACTCGATCGCTCCTAGGACTTGTCGGCATTAAATACGACGTCACCCATCGCCCAGTGACTCCCGAAGAACTGCAATTAATCATCGCTACTTCCAGCGAGTCCAGCGGTTTGCAAGCCGATGAGCGAGAATTGCTCAACAACGTGTTTGAATTTGGTGAAGTCTTAGTAGAAGAAGTGATGGTGCCAAGGCCAAGTATTATCGCGCTTCCCAAAACAGCTACATTTCAAAGTTTGCTCTCGGAAATTGCGATTTCTAACCATTCTCGCTATCCGATTACAGGAGATTCCTTTGATGATATTATCGGGATTATTGACTTCAAACAACTTGCTAAACCCCTAGCAAAAGGTTTGTTATCACCCGACACACAAATTGTAGATTGGATGCGTCCAGTCAGATTTGTGCCAGAGATGATGTTGCTGGGGGAATTGCTACCTTTGATGCAGCGTTCATCGGAAGAAATTGCGATCGTAGTCGATGAATTTGGTGGTATTTCCGGGTTAGTGACGTTGAGGGATTTGATTGCAGAAATTATCGGCCGCAGCTACGAGTCACGCGACAGCAAAGAAATAGCCTTGCAAGTATTGGACGATCGCACTTTTTTGGTACAAGCGCAGTTAAATTTAGATGATGTAAATCAAATACTGAATTTAGATTTGCCTATAACTGATGAATACCAAACCATTGGAGGTTTTCTGAGTTATCAGTTGCAAAGAATGCCGGCTGTGGGGGAAGTGTGGCGCTGCGAAAATGTAGAACTGGCGGTGGTTTCAGTTTGCGGGCCACGGTTGGATCAAATTCAAATTCAGTTACTGACTGGGGATTCGGGCGATCGCGCTTTAGATCAAGTTGCAGCATAATTCGGATACATCTGAGATATTGCACCATTCTCAATTAGCTTTTTCTGAACAGGCTGTCCGGCCTGTTCCACAAGAAAACTCACTCTTTGTGGAACAGGCCGGACAGCCTGTTGCTGATATGTTTACAAAGTTGATGGCTGCCAATTGTCAACTACCAATTAAATCGTCTAATTCTGCTTGCATTTGATTGGTAACTAAATCGAAACAAGCATCAACATAATCGCGATCGCGCGCCGCCTCCGAACCGTACTTCTCAAAGACAATCGGTTTGCACACACGAGTCCGAATTTGCACCGGCAAAGGCAGATGAGGCAAAGGCCCAATACTCAATCCCCAAGGCAATCCTAAATACACCGGAAATACCACCGGATCAATGCCAAATAACCACGGCATTCCTAATTCATGCAATTGCTTTGCTTCCTTGTAAAAATCTCCCAGTACCATCAAAGTATCGTGGGCACCGTGGGAAATAATTGGTACAATTGGCACTTCTTCTCGTAGTGCTAATTTAATAAATCCTTTGCGCCCTGCAAAGTAAATTTTATCGCGCAAGTGATGGGGACGAAAGGTATCTTCTGCGCCGCCCGGATAGACTAAAACTGGGACATCTTTTCGCAAAGCTGCGATCGCCATTTTGGGATGCGCCTGGAGAGCACCGCACTGAACTGCCATACCAGCAATATCAGGAGAAATCTTCCAAACCGTCGGGTGCATCAATCCGTAGGCTAACCTTTGGGTGCCGTATCTGTGGAACCATTCGTATAGGAACATAAACATATCTGGTGCGATGATTCCCCCGTTGTGAGAACCGACAATCAGCATTTTTCCGCTGGCGGGGACGTGTTGCCAACCGTCGCTTTCTACGCGAAAATAGTAGCGGTACAGCCACTCCCACAGCGGCAGCATCAGTTTAATGAATTCGGGATTGCGATCGTCTAAAGATAAACCGTCAAAGCGAGAGGTTTTGCTATTGCTTATGGGACTGGATGCAGAATATTTCATTGCTTGGTGTTTGGATGCGATCGGCTGTAAAAAAGTATAGTTTTAGTATTGCAAATTCTTGGGAATTGACATATACTTATTTTATAATGGGAATTGGTGCAAAAAAAATAAAATTGTCGCTATTTCCATTATGATATATAGGTTTTATAATACAGCAAAAGAGCGCAAAAAGTCAATACTATATTAGGGAAATTTTCCGAGGACGTTAAGTTACATCGTTTCCGGTAGCATCGGAATTATTAGCCAAAATTAGGAGACGGCAGTGCCGTTTCCCTACAATATTATTTTCGGTAGGGAAACGGCATTGCCGTCTCCTCTATGTCATTCCGATGCACCGGATTTGATATTACAACCCTTGGACATACTGCCTCAATACAGGCGGTAGAGTATAAAAACTTCCTATTTTTTCGATGAAGCAGCGCCGGGATAAAGATTGCAGTGCGTTGAGTAAATCTAAGTCCGGCATTCGTCCTTGTTCCAGCAATTTAACTAGGTTCACTGGCTGGCTTTCTGGCGCCAACAAAGACAGGACTTGTTTTTCTAGTTCGGAAGTGCGATCGAACTGCTGCTGTAAAACATCTTTCAAATCTTCCGGCAACAATATGGTATCATCTGGTAGTAACTGAGTCACACCGATTCCCAACTCTTGAATCAGAGTTGCCACGCTTTTTAACCATAACGGGTTGCCTTGGTAGCGATGAATGAGAGTTTCGCAGTTGTCGCTTGCTTCTAACCCATAATCTCTGAGTATTTCCCGTCCGGCTGTGATGTCTAAACCTTTGAGTTGTAAGGTACGAATGGGAGTATTTAGGTTTTTAACTTGAGTCACTTCTCTGGGTTGTTCCCAACCGATTAACAGAAAGCAACTTTGATGGGATAATTTTTCTATCTGTTTGAATAGGGAGCGATATTCTTCGTACTCTGGTTTATACTTTCCTGCCAATTCGCCACTACAGAAAAGGTTGTGAACGTCATCTAAGACTATTAAACAGCGATGGTTTTGTAAATATTTAATTAGCGGTAAGCGTTTCTGGTTTGTTGGGGATGAATCTAAGTTTTCTGAATTGGAAACAAGCTGTGTTAGGTTAGATTGAAATTTATCGATGGTGGGGAATTCGTCTAGTGTGTACCAAACTGTGTACTCAAATTCGTCTTTGATTTGTTGTACGAGTTGTACTGCTAGGGTTGTTTTGCCGATGCCGCTGATGCCTGTGAGGGTTATGAGGCGGCAGTTTTGTTGTAGAATCCAGGTTGTGAGGGTTTGGAGTTCGTGGGTGCGATCGAAGAAAGTGCCTAACCTCGGCATCTCACTCAAATCGTGATGTAAAGTTGTAGTTTGTTGTGGGTTAGATGTTTGGTGATTTGGTGGGTATGAGTTTTCTATTGTGTCTCCACAGATAGTAACGCTACCAATTTGAGCGTAATCTTGTGCAAAATGTGAAAATTTGATTTGTAGCCTTTCTATGGTTGCTCTAAAATTGGATTTCTTGACTTTTTGTCCTAATTCTTCTGAAAGTATATGCCATAACTTTGAGCCAACATCCCTGACATAACTCTCGTCACAGTGCTTTTCTTTGGCAATTTGGGTGTATGTTTCACCTTGTATAGTTCCGCACAGGATCGCCTCTTGTAAATTATCGAGGTGCTGACCTGTCTTGGCAAACACCATCTCGTCAGCCATTTTTAACACTTCCTTAAGATTCATGCAGCATCCTAGAGAGTCTGATTTTCCGTATTATACCCAACATTTTCCAACATTTTCTGGCATTTGCCAACATTTTTCATACAGGGCGAGTTGGAGTAGCCAACAAAATTGCCAACAAAATAGAGTATTTTTGGGCTAGACAAAAGAGCGGTTTGAATATAAAAATTTAAGAAAGGTAATTAAATAGCAGAATCAACTATCACATACGGAAAATAAGTAAGAATGAAAAGTGCGTTCTTTCAAAAGTCTATTGCCATCGTCCTACTAGCAATTGGTACTGCAACTGCCCTTACTCCACCCAGTCGCGCTCAAAATAACACCGGAGCTGGTTTCTACTGCGGTACAAGCAATGGCGAACCAGCCACAATTGTTAAAACTGCGACACAAGGGGAAGTTCCGCTAATTGTTTGGGCTTATTCAGGTTTTGGCTCGGAATTTTCACCAGAAAAGCGCTGTCAGATAGTTTCTCAAAGGTTCCAGTCATACTACGAGACCGGAGGTCTCGATTTCATCACTACTCAGCGAATCAGAGGCTACGATACTGTCTGCGTTGCTCGTGCTCAGGGTGGATCTTGCGAAGAAAGTCGGGTATTATTCACGCTCCCACCAGGTCGAAATGCCAATAATGCGATGGAGCAAATATTTAACTTTTCAGGCCCTTATCGGAACAATTGCGGTATTTCAAGGAACGGTGAAAGAGTGTATGTCGATGTAAGAAGTTTCATTCAGAATCGGTCAAATCCCAACTGTCAGAAAAAAGCAAGTTAACCTCTGGCGGGTCGGCTTCCAGTCTGCCCGCTACAAATGAGAGACAAAATTACCATCCCTAAGAAAATAGCTATTAGGCTAACTTAAAGTCAACTTTATCTAATCGGCAATTATTAATTTGATGAACTTCTACTCATATAAAACTTTTGCCAGCCTTAGCATTTTTTTTATGGTCTTACAAATACAGCTACCAAGCTGTAGCAACAGTCTTGCTAAATCAGTTTCTTCGGGTAGTTTAACACAACAGCAGCCAACTCTGCAAAGAAACAGGTTGTGCGAGATAGCACGTTCCATAAGTGTGGTGATTTTATCAGCCGATAGGAAGCCGCTAGGCTCAGGATTTTTAATCCACAAGAAGCCAGCCGAAAACAAACAAGGCTTTCTTTATAAAGTTGTTACTAACGGTCATGTTATCCCTCAAGGTTCATCCTATGAAATTAAGACGGCTGACGGAGCCATCTATAAAGCCATATTAATCGCTAGATTTGATGAGCCAGAAACAGGCGACGATATAGGAATATTACAGTTTTTAAGTAAGAATGACAACTACGAAATTGCTAAACTAGCGCCTGGTTTAGCTTTATCTGCCCAAAAGAAAGATCGAGTTTTAGCTGCCGGATTTCCGGTGACAACAGGCATACCTAAACCGCCAGAATTTGTCTGTACTGATACAGGAGAAATTTCGCTTGTAATTGAGAAACCGATGAGGCGTGGCTATCGTATAGGTTACTTTCTTGACATTCGCAAAGGCATGAGCGGAGGGCCGCTGCTCAACCTTGAAGGTCAAGTAGTTGGGGTTAATGGCAAGAACAATAACCCGATCGCCGGTGGAAACATTTTGTATACGGGCAAAGATGGTTCCCTCGTTCGCGAATTTAGAGAATCCCGAGATTTAGTCATTCGTTCTAGTTGGGCAATCCCGATAGAAGCAGTTGTGCCACTAGCGCGATCGAAAGGCATCAACATTGCCACCTTAACTACCCCCCGATCGGAAATTGAGGATCAACAACCGAAACAAACGGCTACTACTTCTGATCCGAGTATTGTTCCAGACAATTCCTCTACACCTCTTGCTTCCCAAGAGCCAATATCAAGGTTAGAAGAGCTAGCTCGACAAATTACAGTCAGAGTGCTAATAGGAGATTCCCAAAAATCAGGAGTTTTAATTCGCAGAGAATCAGAAAAAAAAGGGCAAATTTATAGTGTTTTGACTTATGAGCGAACTTTGGAGTCAAACTCCTATCAAATTCAGACAAATGACAATCAAATCTATAATGCCGACCTGTCTAGGAGGTTAGTCCAAGCCGATGGTAACAGACTAATAGAACTAGAGTTTTTTAGCACTAATAACTATCAAGTCGCCTCTCTTGGAGATTCATCTTCTTTGATTGAAGGGAAAGAAGTTTTCGCCGCTGGATATCTCTTGGAACCAGATTTGTCTCGAACACGAGATAGATTTAAATTCACAAATGGCAAAATAAAATTTTTAGGCAATGCTGCTAGTGGAGTTGGACACCTAGGATTAACTAGCCACATTCAAGAGGGAATGATTGGTGGGCCGCTACTGAACAGTCAAGGAAAAATTGTAGGAATTAATAGCAGGCAAAATTACATCAACAGTGGATGGATCACTTATTCCGATACAAATCCAGAATACCAATATAGCTGGGCAATTCCCATTGAATTTTACACTAAATTAAATCGTAACAAAGCACTTTAAAAGCACTTTATTAATCAGGATATTCATTGAATGAACAGGTATATAATCAAATTTGTATTAGCTTTAATTATAAGCATGATAGCTGTAGTTATTTCCCCTCTAGTAGGAACTACTATACCGAGCAGTGAAGTTGAAAATATTGCTAGAGAAGTAACAGTTTTAATTAAGACTCCTGACCCTTTAAAGCAGGGAGAATTTATTAAGACTGGATCGGGAGTAATTTTAGGAAAAAAGACTGAAGAGGTTAACACTTACTATATTTTAACAGCTAAACATATTGTGACCTCTAGCAAGCGATACAAGATCGTCACTCCTGATGGTATTGAGCGTGACATAACCAATGGTGAATTCATCGAAATGAATAAGACAGATTTAGCTTTGCTAAGGTTGCGAACAACCAAAACTTATAGAATAGCTACTCACGGTGATTCTGATGAATTAACAGCACAAGATACTATTTACATTTACGGTTGGCCAAGTTCAAAATCTTTTCCTCAGTTCACCTCTGGTAAATTTGTAGATAATCGACTCTTATTAGCTAATGAAGGTTATGGCTTAGTTTATAGAGATGCTCAAGTTGAAAATGGCATGAGTGGTGCGCCAATTTTTGATGACAATGGAAAGTTAGTTGGAATTCACGGAATTGAAAGGGGAGGCTTAAGTGATGGGGAAAGACTCAGCTTGTATCAGCGAGGAGTTTCAATAAACTCTTTTTTAAGCGATGTTTCTTCTTTAGGTATAACCAAAAAAAGCGTGACTTATCTCGAATTATGCAATAAGCAACAGTCAAAAAAAGAACTAAGTTTTGTATTTGCTAAGAAAACACAGAAAAATGGATTGGTTACAAGGGGATGGTTCTCAATTAAACCAGACTCATGCCAAACCGTTGCGATTGGGGAGGCATATCAGGGGGAAGTTTACTATTATGCAGAAGATAGTGATGGCAATTGGTGGGGCGGTAATGGCCCAAAATTTTGTGTAAATAAAGAACCATTTTTTATGAAAAACAGTGATACAGATCCTTGTACTGGAACTAATCAGATGCGAGTCCCAACGACAAAGCTACAAGTTTCTCCTGGAACAACACGTCATAACCTTACAGGTTGATAGTGCAGTATATTTATTTTAGGCATTTAGTTATGAAAAACATCTCATTTTTGATCGGAATTATTGCTATTACTACTAGCTTAGGAGTAACCTTACGACCTGGCAGCTACCCTTTCCCAAGTCCGCGAACGATCGCTTCTCAATCAAATACACAGACAGCCTGTGGTTCTACAGAAAATGCCTCTGCTACCATCAGTATGACAGACGAAAATAACGGTCAAATAGTAACCTTAAAAACAGGTCAGCTTCTACTCGTTAGATTAGCTAGCAATCCAGGCACTGGTTACGGTTGGCAGTTAGCTGAAAGTAATAAAAGCCAACTTAAGCTACTGGAAAATCCAGTTTTAGAACCTGCAATAAACCCGCAGTCAAATAGTACAATTTATCAGGTTTTTCACTTCCAGGTAAAGTCTGCTGGATCGAGTGTACTAGAGCTTCAGAATCAGCCTAGAGGGCAAAACAATACCCCCTCTAACAAAACCTATCGGCTGAATGTACAAATGTCCAGCAGTCCTGTAAGTGTTGGTGTGAATGATTCAGACAATAACAAGGAGGTGAACTTAAATGCAGGCGACATCTTAGTGGTTCGTTTAGCAACTAATCCAGCTACAGGCTATAGTTGGAAATTACCAGCAAATAGTCAAAATAAGCTTAAACTTTTGGAAAGTTCTGTCGAAAAACCAACGGATTCAAAGCCCGGAAGTACAGCTTATCAAATATTACGTTTTCAGGTAAATTCTGCGGGTTCTAGTTTGCTGGAACTTCAATACAGACCTCAAAGATCAAACAATAGTCTTCCTGAAAAAAGCTATCGTCTTCATGTACAAGCAAACACAAAAAATGGATTTATTAGGCTAACTGACTCAGACAATAATAGTCAAGTTCGAGCAATGGTCGGTAATACTTTAATTGTGCGATTACCTATCAATCGAGGTAGTGATAATAGTTGGCAAGTGGTTAAGAATAATTCTGAAAAACTTGCATCTTTGGGGAACCCAGTTTTAGAACAGACTGGAAATCAATACAAGGTTTTCTGTTTTCAGGGACAATCTATGGGTTCCAGCGTTCTAGAGTTCCATTATTACCGTCCTTGGGAAAAGGAGCAGCTTCCTTTAAATACCTATAAGCTCAATGTACAAATTCTTAACTAGGGTATTATGAAACGCAACCAAAAATTTACTTTCCTCTTTCGTGCAGTGTTAATAATTTTGGGTATTTGGCAAGTGTCTTCTCTTGCTAGTCAGTCTTTGGAGCATTCAAATCTGGATAATAAAATGTCTCAGGTTAGTCAATCTAGACTCCAACAAGAACTCAATAAAATGCGTTCCAGAGGCATAAATCCTACCTTTACAGTAGGTAATAATCCGGCTTTAAATCGGCCGCTGAATCAATTAGCAGGAACTAAACCGCCGCAAAACTGGCTGGGGCGAGCGCGTCAGCAAAATCTGTCATCTTCACGCCTGCTGCGCTCACTTCCCCGTAGCCCTGGCCAAAGATCGTCTGTTTGTTCCGCCAGTGCTAGTGCTTTTGACTGGCGCAGATTAGATAAAGTTACTCCCGTCCGCAATCAAGGGGCTTGCGGTAGTTGCTGGGCTTTTGCTGCTGTTGCAGCTTTTGAGTCGAGTGCACTGTTCCACAATAATTTAACTTATCAGCAGGTACAGAACCTTGCAGATGGCTCAGAACAGCAAGTTCTCAATTGTAGCAAACCCGGAAGTTATGGTTGTGGAGGGGGATGGTATCACTCTGCGTTTGAACTTATGACGAAAGAAGGTTTGGCACTAGAACAATCGATACCCTATCAAGGAAGTGATTTACCTTGTCCATCTATTGGTAACAATTTAAAATTTCAAGCTGAAACTTGGAACGCTGTACGAGATGATACAGACATTCCAAGCGTCTCTGACCTAAAACAGGCTGTGTGCGAACATGGTTCTTTAGCTGTAGCGGTAACTGTGACCGAATTGTTTCAAGCCTACACAGGTGGAGTTTTTAATGAAAACGCATCACAGAATGTTAACCACGCTGTCACCCTAGTTGGGTGGGATGATAGCAAAAAGGCGTGGTTAATGAAAAATTCCTGGGGTACAGGTTGGGGTGAGAATGGCTATATGTGGATTGCCTACGGTAGTAATAGTATTGGATATGCGGCCGCATGGGTAGATGCTAGGAAGTATTTGTCACCTGAAAATCAACCCGATCGCCCATACAATCGACCCTCACCAAATCCACAACCAACTATACAACCTCGTCCGCAACCAACTCGAGGACCCATCTGTCCTCCCGGAACACCTCCCTGGAAGTGCTGAGTTTAAGAGCGATCGCTGCTCTGGTATAGATTGAGTTTCCTCCTTCAACCCAACATTTATAGGCTTTTCATGTGACTTTAGTGAAGCGCGATCGCCCTACCAAAACTCATAGCGATCGCCCTTTCTTGTTTCTGATGAGCGATCACCTAAAATAAAAGAGCGATCGCCCTTCACACCAAATACCAAACACTGCGATCATTGTACGGAGTGCGATGCTTGAGTAAAAAAGAGCGCTCAAATCGCAGCCACTACCCCACCGCCAACTCTGTAAACTTCCGCATATACGGCGATCGATATCCCAGAACAATATCGGACTTAGATACTCCAGATTCAATTAGCTCCTTAGCTATTCCCACCTCAGTTCCATCCCGTTGAATCCAAATTTTACCCGACCTAATTTCGATGTGAATCACACATCCATAAACTCGTCCTTCTCCACGCCAACCCACATGAAACATCAGGTAGCGATCGCGATCGCGATCGAAAGCAATTTGAGTTTCCACTTCTAGATCTTCACCATCGCAGCTAGAGTGTTTTTCAATAATCAACTGAATCAGTTGTCTATATTTTTCTATCTCCATGATACAATCTCCTCTTTGACAGGATTAAATACCAACAAGTTTAATTGCATTCGCGTCACTGACATTTGAGCTAAACGTCGAGTAAAAAACTCCTCATAAATATCTTTCGGAACAGCTAAGTAAAGGACTCGATCGGGCTGTTGCTCTTCTAGAACCACTTTATAGTTCCAAGCTTGACCCATAGCTTCATGAAACTCATTAATCAATGAAAGACCTAAAAAACATTTAATTTCTACTGCTATTTTTTCTCCATACCTATCTGCTCCTAATAAATTATTTTCTGCACCTAAATCCACATATAACTTATCCTCATCTACTTTGAGATACAGAGGATCGTGAGTAATTATCCACCCTTCTTTTTCCAAGGATGAACGTACAACAGCATGAAAGATATCTTTCGCAGGCATAGATTTTCCAGAATTATACTTTTTAGTATAGGCGATCGAGTCTAATTCTACCAGTATCCTGAGAATCAATAGTAGAGGAAAGGATCGCCCTTCACATGACGAACTACTTGCGGATCTTCTCATATCGTTTCCGGTAGCATCGGAATTGTTCAAACCGTCAACAATCAAGCGCTACAGCAGCAGTTCAACATTAAACCCGACATATTCAGCACTTTTTCTGACCAAATCCTTCCCTCTTCTCCAACTCTCATTCGTTGTTCCGCATCCTCACAAATCTAATCACAATTCAGTAAAAAAGTCAACACAGTTTCATCAATTCCCTTCAATTGCAACGACTTATGTTTAATAATTAGATCCTCCTCAACATAATCAGCAACCGCTGCCGAAATCAACACAGTATTCGGTTCCGCCGCCTCTTGTAATCGAGCAGCAATATTCACACTCGGCCCGATCGCAGTATAGTCCGATCGCTCCACACCACCAAACATCCCCACCACCGCAGTACCCTGATGAATTCCGCAGCGAAACCGCACCGGAGCCACCCCATTCTCCCCAACAATTCCCTGCTCAATCCAGCCCTTGTTAAGCTCCTTCAGAGCCAGCAGCATCTTCTTTGCAGCCGCCACAGCACGCCGCACCTGCTCATTCGGACTCAATTCCTCCGGTGCTCCAAATAGTGCCATTACCGCATCTCCCACAAACTTGTCCACCGTGCCCCCACTATCAAAAATTGCCTTAGTCATCGCCGCCAAATACTCATTCAACAACTCAGCCACCCGGCGCGAGCGCAATGTATTTGCCATTTGAGTAAAACCCACAATATCGCTAAACAAAATAGTAATTAATCGCGGTTCCGGGCGCAAATCCAGCGCCAAATCACCCGCCGCCGCAGCCTTCACCATTGCCGGTGGCAAAAATCGGCGCAGCACCGACTCAGTTAAATAATTATTCAACTGCTGCACTCGGCGTTCATTCTCCTTGAGAGCCACCAAATTTCGCACCTCAGCCAATAATTCTCGGTCATTAAAAGGCTTAGACAAATAAGCATCAGCCCCCCGTTCCACCCCTTCAATCCGAGTATCTTCATCAGCTTTAGCAGTCAGTAAAATCACAGGAGTTCCCTTCAATTCCTCATTTTCTCTAATCATCCGAATCAAATCCAAACCAGAGACCAAAGGCATCATCAAATCCGTCACAATCAAATCAGGGCGACGATTTTTTGCCACAGCAAATCCTTCCTCACCATTGCGGGCAAGCAAAACTGCAAAGCCAGAATCTCGCAAAATTCCAGATACATAAAAGCGTAAATCAGGATTATCATCAACCACCAAAACAGTACCAACTGCTTTTTCAGAACTTACAGGTTGGATGGCTTCAAAATTCTCACTAGCAAATTCAGCATCAGACAAATCACCTTCCACATCTGCCAATTCTACCAGTGCTTTGGACGAGTGAAATTCTGTGGGTATTTCCAGAACTTGTTCAGGAGGTAAATGCGTGGAACCGAAGTGCAGCCAAATCGTAAAAGTAGAACCTTCACCGTAAACTGACTCCACCGAAATTTGACCACTGTGCAGTTCCACCAATTCCTTTACCAGTGCTAAACCCAAACCACTGCCTTCGTAGGAACGGTTAGTGGAACCTTCAGCTTGGCGAAAACGCTCGAACAAATAGGGAATTTGTTCAGCGCGAATGCCGATACCACTATCTTTGACTTGCAGCAAACAGTGAGCACCAGCTTGTTTAACTGTGAGAGTGATATTTCCACCTTCTGGGGTGAATTTGACCGCATTTGATAACAGGTTATAAATAACTTTATCAAATCTTTCAATATCTAAATAAAGCAAAGGACACTCTTGTAATTCAGTAATTAAGTTTAGGTTTTTTTTCTCACAATATGGTCGGAATGACTCGGCGGTAGAGTAACAGAAACCCACCAAATCGCAGGGACGAAAACTGGGCTGCATCCGTCCGGCATCGAGTCGCTGCAAGTCTAATAGTTGATTTACTAAGCGCAATAGACGGCGGGAATTGCGAAGTGCAATGGCTGCTTGTTCGTAAGGTAAATCTTCTTTGCGGCTGCAAACCGACTCCAGAGGGCCGATAGTGAGAGTTAGGGGTGTACGGAATTCGTGAGAGATATTTTGGAAAAACTCGGTTTTGAGTCGATCGGCTTCCAGGAGACGTTCTGCCTGCTGTCTGGTAGTTTGGTAGAGGCGAGACTGTTCTACCGCCAGAGCAGCTTGAGTTGCCACTATTTGAGCCAGGTCAATGTCTGAGGCCAACCAGCGCCTGGTGTTGCTGTTTTGTCGCAGGGAAATGCTGCCGATGATTTTGCCATCCGAGAGCAAAGGGACTACTAAAAGAGCGCGGGCGGTCGATCGCAATTGTAGTTCTGTAACATTCATATCAGGGCGTTCATTAAGGTCTGAAATCGCGATCGGCTCTTTCGACAGCATAATCTCTTGCAAAACCGGATTCCCTCGAATCGGCACCAAAGACTGAGGTAAGGAAGCATTGGGAGATGCCCAGGCGCGACCCTGATCACTCACACTATCGGGGTTGGCGAGTACCGCCGGAGAGACAAAATCCTCTTCTACGGCTACAAATTCCCGCTCAGAGTCGTAAAGTCCGACGCACTGAACGTATTCGTCATCTTCTGTCCACAGAGATAGGACGCAGCCATCTACTTGCAGAGCTTGCCCCAGTTGTTGGGTAATTGCTGCAAAAATATTTTGAGGGTCTAGGCTCGATCGAATTGCCGTAGTTATAGTATTGACTAGGGCTTCCCGTTTAGCCAGGGCCCGCACCTGTTCGTAAGCACGGGCTTGAGACAGCGCCAAAGCCGCTTGGTCTGCTACTGTAGTCACCAAATTTATCTCATGCTCTTCCCATTGGCGCGGCTGCTCAAAAGAGTGTAGCGCTAACACTGCCATCAGTTCAGTTTGGTAGAACAAAGGTACGATTAAGCTCGATCGAATGTTGGCAGATTGGTAAGCAACTCGTCGCTGGTCATTTGCTTGATGTAAGATGCGATCGTCAGTTTGAGCATCTTGAATCACCTCTACCTCAGTAGTTTCCCAGACCAAAAACGGTAGCAAATCCGCAGAAAGTCCAGCCGGAGGAGGATCTAGGGGCATTACAGTCGCATCCGGGGATGGCAACTCCTGTGTTTCCAACAGTTGATAAACAAACCATTCATCCGCCACCCTACCGTCTTGGAAAGGACGCAACAGACAGCAACCCACCTCAAACATCTGACCCACTGTTTCCACAATTCGTTGCAGCATCTGCTGGTAATTCAGAGCCGATCGGATAGTATTGGTAACAGCATAAAGCAGCGATTCTTGCTGTAGCGCCCGTCGCAGTTCATTAGTGCGCGCCTTCAGGAGATTGTGAGTATCCACCGCTTGACCGACCAGAATCCTTAATTCATCGGCATCCCAAGGCTTAGTAACATATTTGAATACCTTACCAGCATTAATAGCTTCAACTAAATCTTCAACATCCGTATAGCCAGTTAAAATAATTCTGATCACATCCGGGTACTGAGCCGCCGTCAGGCGAAGGAACTCAGTCCCGCTCATTTTGGGCATCCGCTGATCGGAGATAATGACAGCAACTTCTCCTTCCCGTGCCAAAATTTCTAGAGCAGCGGGGCCTGATTCTGCCCTGAGCACCTTATATTCGCGATAGAAGGTGCGGTAAAGCAAATCAAGATTGTCCGGTTCGTCATCAACGATCAGAATTTTTAGCTTAGGATTTGCTGGGGAATTCATCTATCTTCCCCCTGATGGCTCAACCACATAGCTGTGTTCAGCTTGGCGGCGGGAGTAAAAGAGGGGCGGGATCTATGTAACATAGCTATAACCGTCCTTTAGTGAATGTTTTTCCAGTGTTTGCGATTAATTAAGGGAACTGCTATACAAATCCTAGACAAGTCTAGACATTTATTTCTTACTTCATTGGGAGCATGGGAGCGGTTATCCCTCGGTAAGCTTTCACGATGAAAGCCAAACGTGATAAATTAATTGTTCTTTGTCGAACAGACCAAAAAGCCTGTTAAGCGAGAATGGCGCAAGATGTTAGTTCCATCAGATACAGGCTCACGAGTCGCCAGAACCCCTTGAAACTTGGTCAGCTTTGTCGGCTCTAACATCCACTACGCTCAAACCCTGATTCAGTCAGGCTTGTCCTTGAGTTTTTCAATTACAGCTTGACGGATAAATTCAATTCTATCTGGTATTTCCGCCAGCATAGAGTGATAAGGTTCGGGGAACCTGACGTTAAAACCTTTTTGATTGTTTTTAATCCCTTTTCCAGTACCGACAAATCTAGTATTAGGGGATGGGTTATTGTTTGCCATATTTTTTTGCTCATTCCCTTGACATTTCCAGTGTACATTAGATATGATTTCAAAGTCAAGGCTAGCCAAGGAGGTAATTGAATTTGGTCAATCAACTATGTCTATATAGCCTTTCTCAGTAACAGTGTGGTACACCACGGTAATTGGGAATGGGGAATTGGTAATTGCAGGATTGGTAATTGGTAATTGCAGGATTGGTAATAAGTTAGATTTAAGTTAATTTATAACGTTAGTCAATTTTCCAAAATTGGCAGTATATAACCAGGTTAAAGAAAATAATATAGTGGCTGAGAATCGTGAATTCTTCATTTTTTATCTCACCGATATGGGGGCAACAAATCTCCCAAAATTATCGCTTTTTAGTTCGGATAGCTGACGCAAATGACCTGACGCAGCTAGCTGATATTTTGGCTTCGAGCTTTCATTCCCGCGAGGGGTTCGTAGACTGGGCTTATCCAGTGTTACGTTTGGGAATTTACGAAGATTTAAAAAATCGACTGCGTTCTAAAACTGAACATTACATTTGTCTGGTTTCTGAGCTAGTCTCGCGCGAAGAAAATAGTCTCGCCCAGCAGCCAGAGTCGATCGCCGGAACAGTAGAAGTGGCTCTGCGTTCTCGCTTGGCTTGGCAACTGCCAAGTTCTGACTATCCTTATTTATCCAATCTAGCAGTTCACCCAGAGTATCGGCGACAGGGCGTGGCTCAACAACTGCTCAGTAGTTGTGAGCAAACTGTTCGTGAGTGGGGATTTTCTGAAGTTTATCTCCATGTTCTGGAAAATAATCATGCGGCTCGACAGTTGTACTATCAGACTGGGTATCGCTTGGAACAGGTGGAGTGGGATTGGAGTTGTTGGCTTTTGGGGCAGCCGCGACGACTGTTTTTGCGAAAGAAGTTAGGGAGTTGACGGTTGACGGTTGACTGTTGACAGTGAACTCGAATTTACTATTCCGATGAAGAGAAGATTTTATGTAATATCGTTTCCGGTTGCATCGGAATGATTTAACCGCGAAGGCGCAAAGGACGCAAAGGAAGAGAAGAGAGAGATTAATACAGGACGATGAAGAGAGGAAACATCAGAAGGAAGAAAACAAGAACCCCGACTTTTTTAAGAAGTCGGGGGGGTGCATCTCTCTAAAGTAGTGGGGATTTTCACCCCCAATTTTAACTTTATTGCGACAAGAGATTCGATCGCACATCATTCGGCCCGATCGCACCAATACCCCCGACAAGGTTAGCTAAAACTTGCCCAGTTCCTGCGAGTCGCAGCAATGTACCATTCTGAGTTGAGGTGAATTGCAACTGCTGGAAAGTCAAGCCGCCAGTCAACACCAATTTATCGATACCAGCCTCGAAGTTAAGAATAGTATTCAAGCCGTTAGCACCCAAGATAAATTGGTCACTGCCAACACCTCCAGACAAAGTATTGTCACCTGAACCCCCAAACAGAATGTCATCTCCTTCGCCGCCAAACAGAATGTCGTTGTCTTTACCGCCATAGAGGGTATCGTTACCAGCATCACCGTTGAGTTCATCTTCCCCTTCATTGCCGTAAATGAGGTCATTGCCAGCACCGCCGTTGATACAATCTTGCTGGCCATTCGTACCCACGGAGACTCCTTGGTTATCGGAGCGATCGCCATAAATGGTATCGTTGCCATCATCGCCGCAGAGTTCATCACTGCCATCACCGCCATAAATTAAGTCATCGTCGCCGTCTCCGTGGATGAAGTCGTTACCTTTGCCCCCGAACAGAGAATCATTGCCCTTACCGCCACTGATAGTATCGTCAGATTCGTCACCGAACAATAAGTCAGAACCGATATTTCCAAACAGCAAGTCCTTTCCGTTGGTATCTTTGACTAAACCTCGAACACCGCCATACAAGGTGTCGTCGCCACTATCACCGAGCAAGGTATCGTTACCGAGTTCGCCCCAAATCAGGTCATTATCTTTGCCACCGGAAACGTAATCGCTGCCTTTGCCCGCGTAAACGGTATCATTGCCGTTGCCACCACCGATGATGTCGCCACCGGTGCCACCAAAAATTAAGTCTTGTTCAACAGCATCCCCAACAGGGCTGGAACTGCCACTGTCACCGAGAATGGTATCAATACCTTCGCCACCGTAGAGGGTATCGGAGCCGAGTTGACCAAAAATTAGGTCATTGCCTTTGCCTCCGTAAACGCGATCGTTACCTTTGCCGGAAATCAGCGTATCGTCGCTTTCTTGCCCGCTGAGGAAGTCATTGCCATCGCCTCCGTAGAGCAAGTCGCGTCCCTGGCTGTCAGACGCCCTGTTGTCGCGGTTTCCACCAAATAAGCTGTCGTCTCCACTACCGCCAATTAAGGTATCCGAACCTTGTTCGCCCAAAATTAGGTCTTTGTTTTTACCACCTGCGGCAATATCGTTTCCTTTGCCACCGTGAATGGTGTCATCGCCCTCGTTACCGTTGATGACATCAGCACTATCGCCTCCGAAGATTAAATCGCGAGCATCATCAGGATTCTGGGAGTTGTTCTGGCCGGTATCTCCGAGAATTGTATCGGCACCCCGATCGCCCAAAATAGTATCAGAGCCTAAATCGCCAGCAATCCAGTCGTTTCCTTTCCCAGCGAATATTAAATCGTTGTTCTCGCCACCGTAAACAATATCGCTACCCAATCCGCCAAAAATGATGTCATTGCCTTCATCGCCGTAAATTTCGTCCGTGCCACCCTCGCCTAAAATCAAGTCACCGCCTTGAAAACCGATGATTTTTTCTGCTTCGTTGCCACCCTGAATCGAGTCGTTACCATTGGTTCCTTTCAGGGTTTGTTCCTCAGCCGCGATTTGTATACCAGGCTGGTTAAATGAAATCTCTGGTGGTTGTGCTGGTAGTAAAAAGTTAATTGTCGGTTTTTCAACAAGTACCTCGCAGCCACAGTCGATGTCTGGTTCGGTGCTGGGAGTTGGTGTTGGTGTGGGCAAAACTGGTCGCAAGATAGCGGCCACTGTAGCGCTACCAGGACTGGTAGCGCCGTTGTTGTCGGTGGCACTGTAGCTGAAATTAGCTCCGGTAAATTCGCCTGTTGTTCGGAAAAATAGTTGCTGAATCTGTTCTGGTGTCAGGACTTGACCAGGTGTTATCGCCACGCCACCGCCCAAAGCTGGGTCTCCTAAAAATAGGATTCCTTGATCTGCTGGTGGCAGGGTATTAATGGTGAAAGAGGCGATCGAGCCGTCTGGATCAGTTGCGCTCAATCCTGTGACTCGTGTGGTGCTGTTGGGCGGAATGCTTAAGTTAGCATTGGTCGCTACTGGCGGTTGGTTGGGTGTCGGAAGTACGGCTGCTACAGTCGCTGTTGCAGGACTACTAGCACCTTTGTTGTCGGTGGCGCTGTAGCTGAAATTAGCTCCAGTAAATTCGCCTGTTGTGCGGAAAAATAATTGTCCAATCTGTTCTGGTGTCAGGACTTGACCGGGTGTCACCGCAATTCCGCCATTAGCTGGATCACCTAAAAATAGGATACCTTGGGCTGTTGGCGGTAGGGTAGTAATGGTGAAAGATGCGATCGAGCCGTCGGGATCAGTTGCTCCCAATCCTGTGACTCGTGTGCTGCTGTTAGGGGGAATGCTGAAGTTGACATTTGTACTAACAGGTGGTTCGTTGAGCGGAGTTGGCGTGGGAGTTGGTGTGGGAGTTGGTGTGGGAGTTGGTGTGGGAGTTGGTGTCGGAGTTGGGACTGTCGCCACAGTCGCTGTTCCAGGACTGGTAGCGCCCTGGTTATCGGTGGCGCTGTAGGTGAAATTAGCTCCGGTAAATTCGCCTGTTTGACCGGGTGTCACCGCAATTCCACCGCCCAAAGCTGGGTCTCCTAAAAATAGGACTCCTTGGGCTGTTGGCGGTAGGGTATTAATGGTGAAAGATGCGATCGTCCCATCGGGGTCAGTTGCGCTCAATCCTGTGACTCGTGTGCTGCTGTTGGGCGGAATGCTTAAGTTAGCATTTGTGGCTAGAGGCGGTTGGTTGGGTGTCGGATAGCGCCGTTGTTATCGGTGGCGCTGTAGCTGAAATTGGCTCCGCTAAATTCGCCTGTTGTGCGGAAAAATAATTGTCCAATCTGTTCTGGTGTCAGGACTTGACCTGCTGTTACGGCAATTCCGCCATTGGCTGGATCACCTAAAAATAGGATACCTTGGGCTGTTGGCGGTAGGGTA
>REAP01000049.1 GCA_004294385.1 Oscillatoriales cyanobacterium
AGCGGTCGCTAAAAATCTGATCAGATAGCGCGATCGCTTTTACTTTTGCCGATCGCACCCGAGAATGAAACAACCCTGGGTTTCAACCCCTGTCGGACTATAAGTTTTACCTTAAGTTGACACCAATGGGCAGTGCCCTGTCCTGATTTCTTTCTTCAGTTAGGCAGTGGCAATAGTTTGTTTTAGACACCGCTGCATATAAATTTGAGCTACATTATCCGCAGGGTTGTGCTCCAGACATCTTGAAAATAATTCTGTAGCTTCTATAAACCTGTTCATATAATAAAATACCAAAGCTTGTTCAAAGATTGTTTTTGTGTCTAACTTTTTCTGTCGCAACTCCGGCGAGTCGGCCGCAAATACTTCATAAATCGTTACCATTCGCGATTTACCTTTGACTTTAACGCGATCGATCAATCTCAAATCATAAACTTCTTCCAACTGGATAAAAGTATTGTGAGTAATTAACATGGATACTCCATATTCTTTCGTCAAATTTTCAATGCGGGAGGCTAAATTCACTGCGTCACTAATCACCGTACTATCCATCCGATTTTGCCCCCCAACAGTGCCTAGCATTAAAGAACCTGTATTGATGCCAATGCCAATTTGTAGCGGCGGGCGATCGGATTGAGTATAAGTAGTATTGTATACATTGAGTTGCTCTAGCATCGCAATTCCAGCTTTCACAGCATTGTCCGCACTGCCGTCAAACAGCGCCATAATTGCATCACCAATGTATTTATCAATAAAACCATTGTTTTCAGCAATTTCTGGTTCCATTCGCGATAAATAAGCATTAATAAATTTAAAAGTTTCTTCGGGATTCATAGTTTCAGATAGCGTTGTGAAGTCGCGAATATCTGAAAATAGCACCGACATTTCTTTTTGTACCTGATCGCCTAATTTCACATCAAGAATACTTTCATATCCCAAAAAATGGAGAAATTGATGTGGCACAAATCGCCCATAAGCATCTGTTAATTTTTCTTCTGCTGCTAGAGCTTTTTCTAACTCGCCTGTGAATTGATGGCGCTCTTTTTCTACCTGTTGACGTTCTGTGATATCCTGAAATGCAGCGATCGCATAAACTATATTTTTTGCTTCGTCGTAAATTGGTGTAGCCCAAACCTCGATCGGCACAATCCCATCTGCACCGTGAATTTCTGCATCGTCAACTCGCGCAACTTCTCCCCGCAGCGCCCGAATCATCGGTTGGTGATCGATTGGATATAATTGATTAGTTCCAGCATCAAAAAAATGATAGACTTCAGGCAATTGCTCATTAACCAAATCGGAAATTAAACCTTGCGCTAATACCCTTTCGCCAGAAGAATTCATATAAAAAGGTTTACCCTGAGCATCCACAACAAATATGCCCACCGGCATCGCTTCCAGAAATTGAGTCAATCGGCTTTCATTTTCAGACAGTACCTCATTTAACTTTTCTTCTGCTACCAAAGCTTTTTCCAAATCATTCGTAAACCTGAGTCGTTCCATTTCTACCTGTCTTCGCAAAGTAATATCTTCAGCAAAACCCTGATAGTAAAGCACCTCACCATTAGCGTCATAAACTGTTCGTGTATACTCAGAAATCCAGATCATGTTACCGTCTCGACAGTAAACCTGAGACTCAAACTCAGACAAAGTGCCATGCTGTTCCATTAACTCCAAAAACTCTTGACGGCGCTGTGGTTCCACGTATAATTGCTGCTGAATATCATTAATACTTTCTATCAACTCTTCGGGATCATCGTAACCATATATTTGAGCAAGAGCAGGATTAGCACTGATAAATAGTCCGTCCACCGTAGTCTGAAAAATACCTTCCAAAGCATTCTCAAATATCCCGCGATACTTCTCTTCAGCTTGGACTAACGCTGCTTCTGCTTTCTTGCGTTCCGTAATATCAGTAAAAGCAATAATGCCATAGGAAATTTCCCCTACAGAATCATAAATTGGAGTCGCCCAACTCTCAACGGGAATAATCTTATTCCCAGCACGAATTTCTACACTTTCCGTCCGCACATTTTCTCCTCGAAGTGCCCGCATAATAGGCAGTTCTTCTACAGGACATCTCTGATTAGTTCCTGATTTATAAAATTGATAGATTGCTGCTTTTTGCTCAGAATTAATATGTGGTACTGTTCCTTTCCCAAATATCTCCCGCGCTTTCTGATTTGCATAAAAAGATTGACCATTCGCATCAAGCACACACACACCCAAGGGCATAGCTTCCAAATATTGTGTCAAGCGACTTTCATTTTCGTGGAGTCTCGCAATCAGATCCGCCTGTTTGCGACTTAATTTTGCTAATTCCTGATTCATCTCCTGAAGTTCTACTTGTTTTTCAACAAGTTGTTTGTCCTGAAAATACTTATATATTGCCTCTGTTACTGTTAGTTTCAAATCGTCAGACTGCCAAGGCTTAGCAATGTAGCGATATAACTTGGCATAGTTAATAGCATTAGTAACCGCCGACAAATCAGCTTGTCCAGTCAGCATAATCGTCAGAGATTTTGGAGACATAGCATGAACGTTCCTTAATAGCTCGTCTCCTTTCATATTAGGCATAATATGATCGGAAATAATCAAAGGAACTTCATACTTCTCTGCTAGTAATTCTGACAGTAACTCTAAGGCTTCTTCGCCACTTTCTGCCGTTTCAATTAAGTATTTATCTTCAAAGGCTTTGAGCAAGTCTATTTCCAGGCTATCTAGTATAGTCGGCTCGTCATCTACACAAATAATTACTGGTTTTTTCATAATTTTGCCAGTCCAGATTTAATCGCTTCAATTAGTTCATGATTTTTCCAAGGTTTTTGCAAAAAAGCATGGAGATTAGCTTGAGTTTTTGTTCGTTCAATTGCTGCTTGGTCAGCTTGTCCCGTCAGCATCACTGTGACAATTTTAGGATATTTTTGATGAATCTTAATCAGCAATTCATCTCCCTTCATTCCGGGCATTAACCAGTCTGAGACAATCACTAGGATATTAACCTCATCTGCACAGAGTTCATCAATAATTTCCAGTGCTTCCGCAGCACTTTCAGCAAATTCACAGAGATAATTACCCTTAAAAGCTCGTTGCAATTCTATTTCCAGACTTTCCAATACCGATATTTCATCGTCAACGCACAAAATTGCTGGTTTAGGCATAGTTAGTTTCCTCGTTTAGTCTGACATTCTAGCAGGGCTTGCACATAGATCTCGACCATATTTTATTATGGAACAGGTCGGAAAGCCTATTCCATACTGGCAATTCTGGCGATGTCTAATCAGCAAGATTAGAAAATTATACAATCCCGTAGGGATCTTTATTCGATCGCATAACCCATTTATTTATTCCTACCCCACTTTAGCTATTCCGGTAAATTCATGGGCAAAAAGACTGTAAATGTAGTTCGATCAGGCATCGAGTCCACATCAATTTTACCCTGATGTTTTTCAATTATTTTCCTGACGATATCCAATCCTAAACCGCTGCCTTCTCCCACAGCTTTAGTAGTAAAAAATGGCTCAAAAATTTTCGGTAAAATCTCTGGAGGAATACCCTTGCCAGTATCCGTAATCCTTACTTGTAGCCATTTATCTTCTTGTACTATATCAATGCTTAAAATTCCTTTATTGTCCATTGCTTGCAATGAGTTATGAACTAAATTTGTCCAAACTTGATGAAGTTCGTCAGGATAACATAGTACATCAGGCACTTGGGATTGATAGTTTTTGACAACTTCGACACCATGTTTTAGTTGGTTCTGATAAAGAGTTAATACCGTTTCAATTCCTTGAGCAATATTCACCTCTATTTTTTTTCCATTAAAGTCGTAACGCGCATAACTTTTCAGGGCAAATACGACTTTAGCAGCACGTTCTGTAGCAGTGGCGATAGTTTTGGCGCTTCTCTGAATGCTAGAAAACTCGTAAGCTGTTTTGAGGATTTTTTCGCTATTCGGGTCTCTTAAGAGCGGCAAAAACGATCCTAGGTCTGTCTGCAAGCCAATATTTACTAAAATACTAGAAAGACTATCAGCATTATCAATCTCTTGCAAGTCTAGCTGCTGCTTCACACCTTTTTTAAATTCCCGTTTTTCTCGCGTAGATAAGGAGTAATTTTGTTGACTGGAACTGTGCATTAAATTCACGAAATCTTGCTGGCGTTCTGCTGACAGTGCTTTAAAAAAAACAGGCAGAGTTTCTAGATTATTATCCAAAAAGTTTGTAATATTGCCGATGGATGATCGAATTGCTCCCAGCGGCGTATTGATTTCGTGAGCAATCCCAGCAATCAGTTGTCCCAAGGCTGCCATCTTTTCCGACTGTACTAACTGACTTTGAGTTTCTTTTAGTTGTTCTAAAGTGACTGTTAATTCCTGATTTTTTTGTTTGAGTTTATTTTGCAACTGACAAATGGCTAAGTGAGTTTCCACTCTCACCAAAACCTCTTCCACTTGAAAGGGTTTAGTAATATAATCCACGCCGCCTACAGCAAAAGCTTTTACCTTATCTAGCACATCGTTAATCGCACTAATAAAGATGACCGGAATATCGCGAGTACGTTCATCTGCTTTGATTTTTTCGCAAACTTCATACCCATTCATTTCTGGCATCATAATATCCAATAAAATCAAATCGGGAGGCATCCCCCTAGCGGCAGAAAGTGCTAATTCGCCATTAGGTACTGGGCGGACTTTATAACCTTTCCCATTCAATATTCCTGCTAACAACCGCAGATTAGCTGGTGTATCATCTACTACTAAAATATTACCGAGATTAGTATTCATTTCGTTATTCATGGGATTTTGTATCAGTAATTAAATTCAAGACTTGATCGTACTCAAAATTATCCACACAATTTGCGATAGCACCTCCTAGTAACTGATCGTGCAAACTAATTTTTTCAATCGAGCTGTATATTGAATCCATATCAATATTGAGTATCGCCTGCTTTAACTCAGCTACTAGGTTCTGGGGTAATGCGTTGAAAGCATCTACAGTTAATACCTCTTGATCGCGATTGTTTGTTGTCAATAAATTAGCTTGACTTGTATTTTCATAAATATAGCGTACTCCAATATGTTTGTGCATAGCATCAAAAATCTCGGCTTCCCGGAAGGGTTTCCGCATAAAGGCATCGCAACCCGCTGACAAAATCACTGCTCGCTCTTCCTCTAAAACACTAGCAGTGAGTGCAATAATCGCAGTAGCTTGGCCTTTGACAGTACCTTTAATGTGTTTCGTCGCTTCGTAACCGTCCATCACAGGCATTCTCATGTCCATCCAAATTAAATGCGGTTCCCAACTATCCCAAATTTTAATAGCTTCTTGACCATTTATTGCTTCTTTCAATTGAAAGCCCAGAGGATTGAGCATTTTAATCAAGAGTTGGCGATTTAGCGGTTTGTCATCTACTATCAAAATTCGATAAAGGCGTTGATTGGGTTCGAGGGCAATCACGTGTCGAGTCGATTTTTTAACCTCAAACTCAGCACTTTCAACCCCAATAACTTGAATATCAAACTTAAAATTCGTGCCTTGTCCTACACAGGAACTGACACTAATTTCGCCACCCATTAATTCTATAAATTTGCGACTAATGGGCAATCCTAATCCTGTTCCTTCTTGTGAGTCTTTGCCTGTCTGCGTTTGTACAAAAGCTTCAAAAAGATGATCTAATTCTTGATTAGCAATACCGGGTCCTGTATCTTCTACTTCAAAATGAAGGAGGAAAGAAGCATAAAGAGGAAAGGAGGAAGAGGCATGAATTGAATCACTAATGGAAATAGGAGATGCAAAATTATTGTTTTTATACAACAGACTGGTCGGAGGATTTTCGACACCGTGACTGGCGGGAATTTTAAAATTTGGTGGATTTTCTAATAACTGACTTTTTTCGCATTCTGCCTCTTGGTTTTTGGCTTCTAATCGCTGGCTGATTCTGACGGAAACACCACCTTCATCAGTGAATTTTAGAGCGTTGTTAAGCAAATTAATTAAGACTTGTCGCAATTTCAATTCATCAGTTTCCACGTATTGTGGCACATTTGGATCGCGGTCAAATATTAACTGCAATCGTTTGTCATCTGCTTTTAATTGAAACATATCTTCTACATCACATAGCAGTCGATAAAGGTCGATTTTTTTGGGATTGAGGGTGGTGCGTCCGGCTTCTATTTTGGATAAATCTAGAACGTTATTAATCAGGGTGAGCAGGTGTTCTCCGCTGCTGTTAATTATGTTCATATTTTCTTGATTTTCTCGTGATAGAGTTTGGCTGCGAGTCATCAGTTGGGAAAAGCCGAGAATTGCATTCAAAGGCGATCGCAATTCGTGACTCATGTTAGCCAAAAAAGTGCTTTTAGCTTGATTTGCTACTTCAGCTTTGTCTTTAGCTACGGCTAATTCCGCAGTCCGTTGTTGCACTCGATGTTCCAAAGTTTCAAAAGACTGTTGAAGTTGGTGAGCCATGCTGTTAAAGGATTTCCCCAATTCTCCCAATTCGTCGGCTCGTTCAATTTCTACTGTTTTGTCCCATTCACCTTTAGCAATATTTTTGGCTGCTATGTTTAAGCGCCAAATAGGATTTGTTACCCACCGAGAAGTGAGAATGCCGATAACTACAGCTACCCCTAAAGCAGCCAAACACAGCCAAATCGTCATGCGGGTATTGGCATCGATTTCTTCGGTGAAGTCGGCTTCGGGAACAACGACCACAATCAGCCAGTCTAAACCTTTGCCATCTTGAAATGGCAGGACTTTTACAAATTGTTGTTTGCCTTCTATTTGAAAATTCAAGAGATAAGATGTTTTAATTTCTTTTAATTCTCTAAAATGAGCTGCCACATATTTTGCTGTAGCTTGAGTCGAAGGGTCAACGCTCTTTTCTGCTTGAAATAGTTCTTTTTTATTCCCTCTGGTACGGAATGGTTTTTCGGAAGTAGAAGTTGCTAGTAGTGTGCCGTTTCTTTCGATAATAAATGCCTGTCCAGATTTGCCAACTCTAAGGCTGTTTAAAAATTGACCGATGTAGTCGAGGCGCAAGGCAGTAATTAACACTCCTTCGAGCTGTTTTTTGTCGTCGTACACTGGTTGAAGGGCGCTGATGATTAATGTCGGTTCGAGAAAGGATACATAGACAGAACTCCAAGTGGGTTTAATTTCTAAGGCGGCTAAGGCGTAGGAGGGATGTTGTCTGATGTCAAAATTTTTGACAATGGTTGCAACTGTAGTGCGATCGCCTTTATTGTTAGTATTGTAAGAATAGAAGTCAAACCCAGTAGATTTGCCTGAGACATTAATCATTAGAGAGCTATTTGACAGTTTTTCTCCGGTTCGATATTCTCCATTTTTATTGCCAATGGATGTAAAATTGATATAAGGATATAATTGTACTTGTCGCCAAAGGTATTTCTCCCAAGCTGACAAATCTTCCATCTTTAACAGCCCCAGTTTGACTGCATCTAACTTGCTTTGATTGATTTGATGGGGAGTTGTGAGATAAACTTGCAGGTTTTGCTCAACGCGAGAACTAACTTCGCTCATCAACTGGGTAGCAAGGTTATTAACTGCTTTTTGTCCGTTTTTCAAAGAAAGATATCCTACGAGTCCTACTGCTCCCACGATTTGCAGTACAAAGGGAACTATCAGTACAGTTCGCAGTGGTAGTTTCTCTAAAAGTTTAAAAACCATAAGATTGGGAGGTTTGGTGAACTTAATCCAGGACAGTCCTTGCAGAATCTGTCTCGACTATGGGATTTGACCATGTGCTTTCAGATTACTTTTAGCGTCGATGAATTTCCTCTTTCAATTATGGGTAAATCTAGGTATTTTGGATCCTGCTCTCCGATCGGGTTTAAATCTAGTATTTGCAATGTTATAGCCTGTTATTATATCAATTGTCCTATTATTTTGACAATTTAGATATAATAATTTACAGTTTTTTGTGATGATAAATGGCTGAAATACTTTATTTCAGGTTATTTCAGGGTGATTTGAGTCAAATCGATTTGGGATTTTAGATGTTGGATTTTAGATTTAGTGCGGTCAGTCAGTCTGCGGGTGGGAAGGAATCTCGGTATCCGGGGCCAATTGCTTGATTTTTCGGGGATTTGGATGCGATCGATCAAATTTGCGATCGGACTAGCAATTTTCGGCAAGACGTGTTATAGTCGGAAAGTTAGAGGGCACGTAGCTCAGTGGATAGAGCATCAGGTTCCGGTCCTGAGGGTCGGGGGTTCAAATCCCTCCGTGCTCATTTTGATAAATATCTTGCCTGCTAAGGCTTTCACAGCCGTTGTATCATTGATATCCCGGTTTTTTGCTCAATTTTCGCTCAATTGTATCAGGTTACTCGGCTGATGAGGTGTATCTCATCAACCGGAAATTTGCTGTATGAGCGATCGATGTGACTGTAACCACCAATAGGATATTCCATAAATAGGTATCAATTGTCAGCCTAATCTAAGCGCTAAAGCAGGAATTTCACGCAAAGCTTCACATAAAACCAATCATTTTTCTTGGAATTGCTGAAATTCCTTAGTACCTTGTAGTGTAAACTCAGCTACAGCATCTAAGTATTTTTTCGTACTAATATCAACTGGCAAAGTTCCCTATGGAAAATGATAATGCTCCAGTGTGGTATAATTTAATTGTTTATTGGTAATTGTCTACAGGGTATTTTTTTGGGGGTAAATTATGAAAGCTTTATCTATTTTAGATGAAGTTGTTCGCGAGTTGGAACAAGATATTAATATCTCGCGCATTAAAAGAATAATATTTTTTGCTTGTAAAGAGTTCTGGGAAAACGATGTAAGACAACTCGCAAGCACAGATTTGGGTATTTTGATAGAAGAAATGTGCGCCAAATATAGCAAATTAGAAGATATTGAAGCAGTTTTAAATAATATAGTTTCTAAGGTTAATAAAAAAACCGAATACGCTTTAGTAGCCGACCTAATCATTTGTCAACTTAGCAGGCTGTATGAATTTGAAGATTCCACGAATTTAGAAACAAGCATATCTAGATTTGGCGGTGAAAATGCACCGGCTTTTGATGATGGATTTAGCTCGAAAATTCCCAGCAGCGAGGAAAGCGAAAGAAACCCCGGAAATTTATTTGATGTCAGACAAAAGATTTTGCAACAAACAAATCCGCTGAGGGCGAAAATCGTAATTTTTTCTACTCTTTATCACGAGTTTACTTTTAGCGATCGCGACTGGTTACTGCTGAAAACCCAAGAGCTTGATACTCTGCTGCGACAACTATTTAATATTTGTCCCACCCTAGCAGAACTCGAATCTCAGTTGTACAGAACTGCGAGTAATCTGGAAAACACAGATGAAAATGACCAGACGGCTAGTGTGATTATCAAAGCGATGAGTCCTTGTTATGTCAACATACAACAGGAAAAACGCGATCGAGCCGAAGATGCTGTTAGGGAAAATATTGCTAGGGAAGATATTGCTAGCGAAGATTGCGATCAGACGCGCTTAATTAATAATGTTTATGAAGAAAGCAAGCAAAGTGAAACCAGAAACGATTATTTTGAATCTGGTGATATTACTCACATCATTCAACCTGCTCCGGCTCACTATCGTTATGACCCCCAGAACAGTTACTTAGGATCAGAAGTAGAACAACTATCACAATTTAAACAAGCAGAAATAAGTAGTAATAGTTTAACTAATGATTTTCAATATGAGTTGCCAAAAAAATCTGAGTACGAAGAAAATCCGACAACTATCGAAACTGCTGTACCGGTTGCAGCTACTACAAACATTAGCGATTCGATCAAACAAAAGTTAGGACTAGAAGAAGAAATTAAATCTTTAGTAATTGAAAGTGCTAACTCTGCAACAGCAAAAATAGAAAACATATTCAGCGAATTAGAATCTGCTTTGAATAGACAATTTTCTACTGAAAGTGCAGAGGAGCGTTTGTACTGGAAATATAAAATTCTGAGAGATTATGTAGGAGAAGTTCAGGGATTCACTTACAAATTAATTAAAATATTGAGTGAACTGGAGTCTAAAGAAAGAGGACAATCTACTTCGGAAATCCAGTCTAATTTGGAGAAAAATGTTTCCGAAGAAACAGAGTCAAATAAATTCAGCGATCAACAGCCAAGCCAGCAGCAAGTCTTGGCAATGGCAAAACAAGGCAATCCAAAGGCGATCGCCATTTTGATCAATCAATTACTACAACCTAAAGGAATCATTACTACAGTGGGATTTAAAGACGGTTGTCTGCACGTCATTCTGGAATCTGCCCCAGCACCAAATCAACAGGATACGGCAATATATATTTACAAAAAACTGTGTACTTTAAAAGCTAAATTTACCAATAATGTGAAAATTCACGGGCGGGAGTTAGGCAACAAAACTATCGTGTGGACTCAATATTTTGCGAATAAGACTAATTAATTAGCGCCAATCAAATCAGCGACTATATCAACTAAATCCGGTTGTGGTAACTGACATTCCAGAAATTATCGATAGCTGATTTCATTCAATCAATCACAAAAAATATGAATGCTGGCGAACTTTTAAGGCGATATACATTAGGAGAACTAGATTTTCAAGGTATGAATCTTAGAGGTATCTATCTGAATGGTGCCGATTTGATTGGTGTCAATTTAAGCAATGCCGACTTATCTGGGGCAAACTTAGCAATGGCATATTTGAGTAGAAGCAATCTTCAGCGTGCCAATCTAAGTCATGTAAAGTTTGGCGGTGCGAACTTAAATCAGGCAAATTTAAGTTCAGCAAATTTGTCCGATGCAGACTTCCATGGAGCTACTTTACAAAATGTTGACTTTCGCAGATCCAACATATCTTTGGCAGTTTTAATCGATGCAAATTTGACTGATGCAGATATGCGAGGCGTTAATTTACAAGGTGCTGATTTGCGGGGGGCGTGCTTGCGGGGTGCAAATTTGCGGAAAGAGCCACGGATTTTTGACGCAGCAAATTTGCGGGGCGCAAACTTGCAAGGTGCTGATTTACGGGGAGTCAATTTGCAGGGTGCAGATTTGACTAAAGCTAATCTCAGTCGGGCAAATTTGACCGAAGCATCTCTTCGGGAGGCAAATTTGAGTCAAGCGAATCTGAGCGAAGCTATTTTGGACAATGTATTTTTGACTGAAGCAAATTTGACTGAGACGAATTTTTCCTGGGCTATAATGACAAATGCCAAGTTAGAAAGGGCGATATTAATTGATGCTGAATTACCGGGCGCTAATCTACGAGGTGCATTTCTTCCTGATGTTAAGTTGAACAATGCTAATTTAGTTATGGCAGATTTGAGTCGGGCTAATTTGGTGAGGGCAGATTTGAGTCGTGCTAGTTTCAATCAAGCAAATTTGACTGAAGCTGATTTAACGGATACTTACATGGCAAAAACTGATTTTCGGGATGCAATTTTGCACCGCACAAGCTTGATGAGGGCTGATTTGAGCACTGCTAATTTAGTGGGAGCGAAGTTTCTAGGTACAATCATGCCGAATGGAGAAATTCACGGGTAATTGGGAATTTGGCATCGGGGATTGGGGATTGGGAATTGGGCATCGGAGGAAGAAAGGGTGGGTTTATCTAATTTGTTGATACTTAATCATGTATCTCGGCGAACCCACCCCTTGTATCTTGAAAGAGGTACATTTGAATTTACTGTTGGGGGCGGGCGGGTTTATTGAGATTGTTGGTTCTTGTTATATATTGTTGGTGAACCCGCCCCTACAAAACGACCTATAATACCAGGGGTAGTTGATCAGCAATCAAAATAGAAAATACCGCTGCGCCATTGGCAAAACTGTTGCCGGTTCGCAAATCAGTAATTCCCCATCGGCTCTCACTTCATAGGTTTCTGGATCGACTTCCATCTGCGGCAAATAATCGTTGAGTTTCATGTCTCTTTTACTAATTTGTCGTGTGCCGGAAACTGCTACAGTTGGCTTTTGTAAACCTAGCTGTGTGGCAATATTGCGATCGCACGCAGCCTGAGAAACAAACGTCAGACAAGTTGCGCCGATCGCACCACCAAAACTCCCAAACATCGGCCGCATATGGACTGGTTGCGGCGTGGGAATGCTGGCGTTAGCATCTCCCATCTGCGAATAGGCGATCGCACCTCCCTTAATCACCATCTCCGGTTTCACCCCAAAAAAAGCTGGTCTCCACAAACACAAATCCGCCAACTTCCCCTCTTCAATGGAACCGACATACTGACTAATTCCGTGAGTAATCGCCGGATTAATTGTGTATTTAGCAATGTACCGCTTTGCCCGAAAATTGTCATTTCCACTACTTGTGGAACGGGCATCTTGCCCGTCAAGATTTCCTGTGGGATGGGCATCTTGCCCGTCCAAATGTCCCCTTTGCACCTTCATTTTATGAGCACTTTGCCAAGTCCGAATAATCACTTCCCCAACTCTTCCCATCGCCTGAGAATCAGAAGAAATCATGCTAAAAGCGCCCAAATCGTGCAAAATATCTTCAGCAGCAATAGTCTCCCTTCTAATTCTAGATTCAGCAAAAGCCACATCTTCAGGAATACTTCGATCCAAATGGTGACACACCATCAACATATCTAAATGTTCTTCCAATGTGTTGACAGTGTAAGGGCGAGTCGGGTTAGTTGACGAGGGCAAAACATTAGCTTGGCCGCAAACTTTGATAATATCCGGTGCGTGTCCACCGCCTGCACCTTCAGTGTGATAAGTATGGATTGCTCGATTCTTAAAAGCAGCAATTGTGGCTTCTACAAATCCTGCTTCGTTGAGAGTATCGGTGTGAATTGCAACTTGCACGTCGTACTCGTCAGCTACATTCAAACAAGTATCAATTGTTGCTGGTGTAGTCCCCCAATCTTCGTGGAGTTTCAAACCCATCGCACCAGCTAATATTTGTTCGACTAATGCTTGGGGTTGACTGGTATTTCCTTTACCTAAAAACCCTAGATTGACAGGGAAAGCATCGGCGGCTTGTAGCATTCGGTACATATGCCAAGGGCCGGGAGTGCAGGTTGTGGCGTTAGTACCCGTTGCTGGGCCTGTACCGCCGCCGATCATGGTAGTGATTCCAGATGCGATCGCCACTTCAATTTGTTGCGGACAAATAAAGTGAATGTGAGTGTCAATTCCGCCCGCTGTGAGAATCATGCCTTCGCCAGCAATTACTTCAGTACCAGGCCCGATAATAATATCTATTCTGTCTTGAATATAAGGATTTCCGGCTTTACCAATTTTGAAGATTTTACCTTCTTTAATCCCAACATCTGCTTTAACAATTCCCCACCAATCCAATATTAAAGCATTAGTAATTACCGTGTCAACAGCGCCATCAGCATTAGAAATTGGCGATTGTCCCATACCGTCGCGGATGACTTTGCCGCCACCGAATTTGACTTCATCGCCGTAGGTGGTAAAGTCTTGTTCAACTTCTATGAATAATTCGGTATCGGCTAACCTGACGCGATCGCCCACTGTCGGCCCGAAGGTTTCCGCATAGGCGCGGCGATCCATTCTGTAACTCATTTTAATGCACTCCTTGCTTCATTTTGATTGATAATAGTCGAATTCTCTCTCATCCATCTAATTCACCATTAATTTTACCATTAAAGCCGTAGACTTCACGACTACCGACAAAAGGTACTAATTGCACTTCTCTTTCATCTCCCGGTTCAAACCTGACTGCTGTACCTGCGGGGATATCCAACCGCATTCCTTTTGCTTGTTCTCGATTAAATTCTAATGCTTCATTGGTTTCATAAAAGTGATAATGGGAACCGACTTGGATGGGTCGATCGCCTGTATTTCCTACCAGCAGCCGCACTGTTTCACGCCCTGCATTTAGTTCGATTTCACCTGCTAAAACAATCATTTCCCCTGGAATCATTTCTCTCTCCTGTGAGTTTATGCGGTTAATTTTTTAACGGATCGGATCGTGTACTGTAACGAGTTTAGTTCCATCGGGAAAAGTTGCCTCAACTTGCACTTCATGCACCATTTCTGGTATACCTTCCATCACGTCTTCTCGCGTCAGGAGAGTTGTGCCATAACTCATTAAATCGGCGACGGTGAGGCCATCTCTGGCTCCTTCTAAAAGGGCGGCGGCAATGTAGGCTAGTGCTTCTGGATAGTTTAATTTTAAACCTCTTTGTTTTCGGCGCTCTGCTACTAGGGCGGCAGTGAAAATCAGCAGTTTGTCTTTTTCTTGGGGGGTGAGTTGCATTTTTATTCTTGTGAGTGCGATCGAATTATTTGCTGAAATTAAACTAGGATTCAATTATTTTTTCAAGTTCAACTATCAAGAATGGTAGCCGAAATTAGTCCAAGGCAGTGCCGTGTCCCTACCCAAAATAACATTGTAGGGACACGGCACTGCCGTCTCCTCTATCATGTCTGAGTGCTATAGTTAGGAGGGCAACTATACATGAGACATCTCCTGAAAAGCTGCTCAAGAACAGGCAAGATGCCTGTTCCACAAGAATTATGGGAGATGTCTATTAAAACTCAAATGTATTCCTATTTTATCCAAACGCGCGGCAAACAGCAAGGGCGTTCTGAAAAAGATAAACGCAGCAAGTCCCAAATGCTGACAAACCAGTCTCTAGCTGCGGTGGTGGATGTACCGCGATATCGGCACAGCAAACCGTTAGGAATACGAGTCACACCGATGGTACAATTACCAGGGTAAATTGTTGCCTCGGATGGCAAAGCTCGTACTTTTTCTACGAGTTCTGTGGTGACTGGTTCGCCAACCCAAGCGAGGGTTGCGACTACGGGTTTTCCTGCTAACCCGTGAGGACTTTCGAGCATGGTTTCTCCGCCTTTGAGCAATTGTCTGTCAATCCATAAAGGGCTGTTTTGTTGCCAGATTTCGGTGTGCGATCGCCATTTCCCTGACAAGAATTTTTCGCCCCTAGCACTGCGTCCAAATCTGGTAATTTCCCACAGTAAAATAGTCGCTTTTGGTGCTAATTCTACCCGCAAGTTTTGCTGATACATTGCGCCATCAAAAACGATTGTTTCCTGGGGTAGCCATTCTAAATTAGCACCGGGTTCTAGTTGAATGTCGATATTTTGTTGCGATTCTAGTCCGCTGCTACGATAGATTTTAGCAGCAGCGGCGCTGGTAATCAAGGCTTTGGCGTTGGTTTGGAGGTGAAAATGGCTTGAAAGGTGATCGCCCCCAACAACTCCCCCAGCCGTGTGCAAAATGACGCTGTGACAAATCTCTTTACCTTCAGGATAGAACGGGCGTTGCACTTTTAGTGGTGCTTGCATTTGATTTTCGATGATTTGAGTTGAGCCGTCGCGGTTAGCATAGACTAAATTGAGGCGGCCGTGCCATCCATTTTGAACGTTATTTGTAGGTTTGTCAGTCGAGTTTTGAATCATGAATTTAAGAAAGATTGAAGAAGGAAAAAGGCGATCGTTTTTAGTATCAAATTACCAAGGACTTCCAACCATCACAAAAGCCGACCAATAAAAAGGATGAGACAACTTTGTATCCTCAAACCCTTGCAGCGACGGTGGCAATTCCACCCCTCCACCCCGACTCGAACCGCGCAATCTACCACCCTCCAAACGCACATCTCCTCGCAACATCGCAATTTGCGCTTTTCGCAGCGCCGCCGCCTTAATTGGCGCAGTTTTCAACTGTTGATAAAATTCGGTCATCAATCCCAAAGTACCTTCATCACTGACATACCACAAACTTGCCAAGGCTGTCTGTACACCAGATTGTACCGCAAACCCCCCAAAACCTAACTCTGCTTCGTCATCTCCCACCGCAGTGCGACAAGCACTCAAAACTAACAAACTCACCTGGGGATTATTCAATCTCAACTTTCGCAAGTCATGGAATTGTAGCTTACTATTCCACAATTGAATAAAAGAATTACCAGTTTTAAATTCGCCGTGAGTAGCTAAGTGAATAATCCCAAAAGGTTTACTGAGATGTTGTCGCCTCAAATTCTCGAAAGTAAAGCCTTCATTTAGAAAACTAATTCCACCCCAATCTCTGGCAATAGTCGCTATTTCAACAGGAACTGCGGGCAAAGGTTGCAAGTCAGAAAATTGCGCCGCACCCATTGCTAAAACCTGAACATTTCTGAGATCGGTGTAACGAGTATCCGTTAAAGTAATGCTAGGAATTAGACTGATATTATAGTTTTCAACCAAGAATTGCTGTCCGTCATGCAAAGCAGCAAAAGGAAATCCTCGCAAACCTTTATCTGCAATGAATGAGATTGTATCAATTCCTCGCTCTTTTAAACTTGGTTCTAAAGGAGTTATCAACCATTGGTAAAGTTGCTTGGCATAGGGAAGATAACTCGTGGTTCCCCGCGCTCCAGGTTTGGTAATTTCCTCCCTGAATTTAGTGACGACTTTCATTAGTTCTTTGCGGTTTGCTTCGGGGACTTTTTGGTAAACGACGGAACCTGAAGCTGGGATTAAAACTAAGTCTAATTGTTCTGGTCTGGAGAAGAGATAAATAAAACAGGGTTTAGTACCGGTTTCTGCGGACAGAGATGCTAACTTTTTTTGAATGGCTTCTATTGATAGCAGTTCGTCACCAATTTCGGGGAAATTTAGACCTAAATATTGTTTGAATTCTTGGCCAAAAGATTTGTCTAGTAAGGATAGAGCTTCCTGGATTTTGCCTCCGTCAAAGTTTCTGCCGATGTTGTTGCGAAATGCTGCTTGAAAATCGGAATTTCTGGGATTTGAAGTTATGAGTTTTAGGAGTGCTTTGGGAGATCGGAACTTTTCGGTTCCAATAGTTATTTGTTGGGGTGTTTCTATGCCTCGTAAGATGTTGTTTTGGTTTTGAAGTTGTTCTGGTGTCAGCGGTTGGTTGGGCCCTGGAAACAGTGATGCAAGTTTATTTAATGGTGTTGGTGGTGTTGGTGGTATGAATGGTGGTGTTGGCGGTATGAATGGTGGTGTGAATGGCGGTGTTGGCGGCACAAATAGTGGCGTTGGTGTTGGCGGTATGAATAGTGGTGTTGGTGTCGGTGCTAATGGCGTTGGTGTTGGCGCTAATGGCGTTGGTGTTGGCGCTAATGGCGTTGGTGTTGGCGCTAATGGCGTTGGTGTTGGTGCTAATGGCGTTGGTGTCGGCGGAGTAATATTAACAGTTCGAGAATCGATCGCACCAGCAGTACCATTAATCTTGGCATCTCCGATCGCAAAAGGCGCTGGGGGGTTAGTCTTGTCGCCACCGTGGTTAATGGTAACTGAACCCTGTTGATTGGCACCAACCGTCGAGATGCTAACAGGAGTACCGTTTTGGTTGAGAATCGTATTGGTGACTCGCACAAAACCGGGAGTTGTGAGGGTAACAGTACCTCCTGGGGCGTTGATCGATGCTATACTAATGTCATTTCTAGCATTCAGATTTACGCTAGAAGTGCGATCGCCCAAAACAGGATTAACATTTATATTCCCTACCGTAATTTGCTTTCCGGCTAAAATTTCCACTGTTTGAGTAGCATTTAGATTACCAGCCGTCACACCACCTTCCTTGCTTTGAAGATTAATTTTCCCGCCGTTAATATTTGTAGTTACGACATTTCCCGGCGCTGACAAAATCACCGAACCGCTGGATGAAATATTGCCAACAGCAATCAAATTAGTTGATGCAACTGAATTTATAAAAGTTGTATTTTGACCTAAAATTGAGAAATTGCCTCCTGCAACAAAGCGAGAATCTGCCGAAATTAGACCACTGCTAACTAAAGTCACATCTCCAGCAGATTGAAATTGTGCTACAGGCAAACTACCAGTAGTTTTTTGTGTGAGAATATCAATAGTGAGATCGCCCTGAATGTATAAATTACCGCCAACCTGGGCAGAAAACGGATTCGTCACGCTGTCTCGCACTAGCACACCACATCGCCCTTGCAAACTCAGATCCCCGGTAGTGTTCAGCCGAACCCCAGCTAATATGACATTTTCCATAGCTAATAAATTGGCACTTCCGGTATCTAAGTGAGTAAGATTGGTATTAGGGGCGATCGCAATATATCCAGGAATCACCTCCAAACTAGACTCCACAAGTCTCACATTACCATCAGCCCCAACAACAATCCCAGTCGCCCCAGAAGTACCAAAACCAGTCAGCAACTGTGGCAAAGAAAGAGGATCCGCCACCAATTCTCCATTGCCAAAACTGCCAGGTGCAACAATTTCCAAACTCAATAAATTTCCTGGTTGACTAATGCGAAGAACATTTTGACCGCCAACCGTAGCAACAGTAATCTGCCCGGATGGTGCCGACAAACTTCCCGTACTAATCACAGTACCGCCGACTAAAGCTAAACTTTGCCCCGATGTCACGGTCAAATTGGCATAATTAACAATACTTCCGGGTTGAGCAACACCAAAATAAAAAGCATTTGGCGTGCCAACTAACGTGCTAAAATTATTTATACCAATAGCATTAAAGAAATTAGAACCAAAACCAACACCAGTAGCAGTAGTTGCAGTGAAACTCGCCGGCACATTCAAACTCGCGTTTGGCCCAAACACAATCCCCGCAGGATTAATTAAAAAAAGATTAGAATTGCCACCAGTGACAGTAATTAAACCATTAATTAGGGAAGCATCGCCAGAAATGCGGCCTAATATATTTTTAATCGCCGGATTTGTCAAAAAGTTAGCAATCTGACCTTCATTCAGACCGAATCTCTGAAAACTATGAAAAAGATTCGCCCCGTCCCCGGACAAACTACCGCCACGAATATCGTAGCGGTTGTCAGTATTGGTCACATTAGTGCCAGTACCGTCAGCCGCCGGAACTATTGTTTGCGCTTGGGCGAAAGTATTAAAAATTAACAAAGAAAATGGACAAATAAATAGCCAAACCCTTTTAATTTTTAAGTTGGTATTTTTCATAGTAGTTAAGTCCGATCGCAATTCTCTCAAATTATCGCATCTGCAAACAACAAACCCCTAAAAAATAGATTAACTCACTCATGACAATTTCCCAAATCAAAAGCTTGTACACAGACGGCGCTTGTTCCGGCAACCCAGGCCCAGGGGGCTGGGGCGCAGTCGTTTGCTTCGCCGACGGCAACTGTCACGAACTCGGAGGTGGAACTCCCCAAAGCACCAATAACCGGATGGAAATGCAGGCTGCGATCGCAGCTTTGGAGTTTTTTGCCAATTCCGGTCAAACGGAACCAGTCACCCTTTACACCGATAGTGAGTACGTCAAAAACGGCATCACCAAATGGATTCAAGGCTGGAAAAACAAAGGCTGGAAAACCTCGGCGGGCAAAGATGTCGTCAACCAAGACCTCTGGCACCTGCTAGACAAGCTGAATTCCGGGCAAGTCAAGTGGGAACACGTTCGCGGTCATTCCGGCGACTTCTACAACGATAGGTGCGACGAAATCGCCCGCAGCTTTTCTCAGAATCTCGTTCCCAAACTGCAACAACAGAAAGGGGTTGGGGCAGGCACGGGGGCACTGCCCCTACAGTGGGAAAACACAATTGTTTCAGAAGAAACGGGCACAAGTGGTAACAAAACGATAGAATCCTATGTCATAACTTCTGACCTTCTCATCTCCAATGCTGCCATGATGGATTCTACTGCCGATACTCTGGAGAACTTACCCCGCGAGGTGAGGGTTCAGGATCTCCGAAACCTGATCGAAACCTTGCATATAGCTGATGAAGTGGCCACCAAGGGCTATTTGATCACAAGTTCTGAATTAGCTGACTTGATGGATGTAAACGCCAGCGCTGTCACCAGTCGTGGAGACAATTGGGTTTGGCGAAACTGGGTAGTTTCGCGGGTGCGCCGGGAGGGAAATCAAATTCTCTGGCAATTAGAACGCATAGACCACGTTAGTACGGCTGATTAGTCATTAGTCATTAGTCATTAATTATTAGTCATTTGTAGGTTGGGTTAAACTCACATCTTGCACTATTGTCAGCAACAGGCTCTCCGGCCTGTTCCACAGAGACTCTATTTTCTTGTGGAACAGGCCGGAGAGCCTGTTCATAAAAAGCTAATTGAGAATGATGCAAGATCTCAGGTTAAACTCACATCTTGCACTATTGTCAGCAACAGGCTCTCCGGCCTGTTCCACAAAGACTCTATTTTCTTGTGGAACAGGCCGGAGAGCCTGTTCATCAGAGGCTAATTGAGAATGGTGCAAGATCTCAGGTTAAACGAAGAAATTAGGAGACGGCATTGCCGTGTCCTCTAGATCATTCCGTTGGAACGGGAATTGATATAACAGGACGACAATCATTTAAGAGACTATTAAATTCTTCAGCAACTTTGCAAGGATTTCGACCTTTGAACAAAGCAGCTATGATTGCTTCATAGGGATTTCTACCAGTTTTTTTGACTGCTAAAATCGCCTGTTTGTTAGACAATCCCCGCTGACTGACTAGCCAAGCAGCCAGAACCTGTCCTGTGCGTCCTATGCCACCAGAACAGTGAACTACAACTGGTTCGCCTTTGTTGTTTGCAGATGCTAAGAAGGGTAATATGCGATCGAGCAAAATATCGCGCTTAACCAATTCAAAATCGGCGATTGGTGCCCAACAAATGCGATCGAACCCAAAGATTTTCCGATATGTTCCCAGTAAATCTGAATAGCGGATGAGTTGGGATTCAGTGAGTAAGCAGCAAACTTGTTGGATGTTATTTTGTTGCATAAATTTAATCCACTCAGCAAGTTCTGCATCGCGATATCCTGGTCTAGCTGCACCAAATACAATTAGTTCATGTTCTGAAGCTGGGGCGAATTTGTACATACTGTTCTTCTCAATAGCGGAGTGCATCTCAATGAGTGGAAGGGCGAAGCATTCCGGCAGATAATTTATACGTTAGAAGCAGAGGTTTATTACCGGAATGCTTCGCCCCTACAGATATATTTGCTACCGCGTCCATCGGCTTTTGCACTGTCGGAATCACCTGCACATCATACAGTTCCGTGATAATTCCTTCAAACCGCAACCAATGAACGATCGCACCAGTCGTCATTCATAGAATCTGAAGACATATACTTAATCTATCCAAAATGTAACGCTACAGCTTGTAACATGGGCATCACCTCAATCATGCTCAATTAGGGCAATTAGTTTCTAACCAACTGGATAAATCAGCGACATTCGATAAATCGAAAATAGCCTCAGCTAAAGCCGATAACTGCTCTGATGATAGCATTGACAAACGATCTTCTATCTCTTGATTTCGTTCGCCTAACCGCCGTTGTAATTGGCGTTTAATCAGATTTATTTTACCTCTTTGTTCACCAATTTGTATGCCTTCATTTCGCCCTTCAATTAGACCTTCAGTTCGCCCTTGGGCATTACTCAACTCGATCGCACCTACTCGTTCCCGTTCAAACTGTTCCCGCTTTTCCAAATCATCTATTTCCTCTAAACTGAGATTTACGCGATCGGCGATCGTAAAAGCCTTCTCAATTTCCGGTACAATTGACATAGATGCTGGTATCACCTCTAAATCCGGTGCTTTTCGTAAAAAATAAAGCCATTTATCCGTAACATTCGTCAACTCTTCCAGCGTTTTATTAAACTTCGGCAACTCCACAAATACTAATTTTAACGGACTATGTTGATAATTCAGCAGTAACTCTTCCTCCTTCAGTATAAATTGTGAAATCACTTTACTATGTTCATCAAACATGATAAAATCCGTCACCGCTATACCGATAGCAGCTCTCAATTCTGGATAAACTTCCCTTAACTTCAGTTGATTTGCATACATTTCCGCTGTGTTGTAAAGAATCCTTTTCCCAAAAGCAGGTACATTAAGTGCCTGCATTTCAATTAACACATTTTCCCCATTATTCAAGAGAGCTTTCACATCAAAATAAGTGGTTTTCAATCCCGAAATTCTCCCAGGGGCGTAGGGGTCGATAATTTCTAAAGAAACTATGACTGTCTCACCTTGATAGACAATTGCATTCAGGAAACTAATTAAAATATCTTGGCTTTGATCCGAACCAAAGATTTTTTTAAAGGCA
>REAP01000007.1 GCA_004294385.1 Oscillatoriales cyanobacterium
TTGCAGGAACAATAGGAAGCGGAAAATTGCTGCGACGCCGAAACTAGGGGCGAAGAACCAACCTGATTGACCCAATGGGTAAAGCAGGAACACGGAGACAAACACGGCGATCGGGCCGGTGAATGCCAAGGCGTTGTAAGGACGGATGCCGACTAAACGGGAGATTTCGATCTGACGTAGGCAGAACCCAATCAGTGCGAAAGCGCCGTGAAGGGCGACAAATGCCCATAGGCCACCGAGTTGGAACCAGCGGGTGAAGTCCCACTGTGCTTCGGGGCCCCACAGGAACAGCAGGGAGTGTCCGAGGCTGTTGGCTGGGGTGGATACTGCGACGGTGAGGAAGTTGGCTCCTTCGAGGTAGGAACTTGCCAAACCGTGGGTGTACCAGGATGTAACGAAGGTGGTGCCGGTCAACCAGCCACCGATGGCCATGTAAGCGCAGGGGAATAGCAAGATGCCAGACCAACCTACGAAAACGAAACGATCGCGTTTTAGCCAGTCGTCAAGTACATCAAAGATGCCTTGTTCGTTCTGGGCGCGTCCGACTGCGATTGTCATTTGTAAAATCCTCTTGCTTGTTAAAACGCTAAGATTTCTGATTGAAGTGTCCCAACTAAACTTTGTTTTCGTATAGCTGAGGACTTCCCGACAGTTCTAATTAAACTTAACATAACTATACATTAGAATTCACAAAATTTCCACTCGATCGCTACTTGAATTAAGATTTGACTTTAGGGCTTTAAATTTTTATGACTGCACAAACAACAAATTCGATCGATCGCATCTTGCGCCAAGAGGTTCTGGGTTCCCGCCGCTTCAGCAATTACTGGTGGGCGACGATTGTCAGCATCGCAGGGACTGGCTTCTTGCTGTCAGGCATTTCCAGTTACTTGCACGTAAATCTGCTACCTTTTGCTGACCCGACGATGCTCGTTTTCATCCCCCAGGGCATCGCAATGGGATTCTACGGTGTCTGTGCGCTGCTTTTGGGGTCTTATCTGTGGCTGACTGTGCTCTGGGATCTGGGCGGCGGGTATAATGAGTTCGATCGCGAAACTGGCGGTATTCGCATATTTCGCTGGGGTTTCCCCGGCAAAAACCGTAAAGTTGATTTTACCTGCAAGACATCAGATGTTCAATCTGTACGGGTGGACATCAAAGACGGTCTCAATCCCCGCCGCAGTATTTATCTGAAGCTCAAAGACCGTCGTCAGTTTCCCCTAACTAGAGTCGGACAACCAATATCCCTGGCTGTTGTGGAAAATCAAGCTGCTGAATTAGCTCGATTTTTGAAAGTTCCCTTGGAAGGACTTTAAGAATTTTCGATTTTTGATTTTGGATTTTGGATTGGTAAGCCAGTCCGCCAGGGAATGAATTCCCTGTCTAATAGAAGACAGTCCTCTCAAAGAGGACTCAAGAACTCATCAGTCCTCTTTGAGAGGACTTGCGCTTTGAGGCAGGGGTTTCAACCCTTGCCGGACTATGGGTTTTACCTGGTTGTTGACACTAATGGGCTCGCTTGAGTGTCCCTACCTAAAATCTCTAGTTGCCAGGTTTCTAAGTAAGTGAAAATGAAAGTGAAAATGCAAATCAGAATTCAGCGGTGGTTGTTCTCATTTTTAATCATTGGTGCACTTTTTGTAGGTGGATGTGGTAGTTCCACTCCTGCAAATTCTACTCCGACACCGAGTGCGGCTTTGAGTGAAAGTATTTCTTTGTCTCCGTCTCCGTCTCCATCTTCTGCTGTGGCGGCGAATTCGCAATTTAGCAATTTGGCACGTTTGCAAGGAAAAGCAACGGTGGTGATGACGGTTAAAGGTGCTCCGATTACGATCGAACTTGATGGTACAAATGCTCCAATTACTGCGGGCAATTTTGTCGATTTGGTTCAAAAAGGTGTCTACGACGGACTGGTATTTCACCGAGTTGTGCGGGAACCTCAGCCTTTTGTGGTTCAAGGTGGCGACCCCCAGGGGAAAGACCCTAAATTTCCGGCGGCGCGGTTGGGAACTGGGGGTTTTATTGACCCAAAAACTTCTACCGAACGCAGAATTCCTTTGGAAATTCAAGCTAAAGGTGCCAAAATTCCTACTTACAGTATGACGTTTGAGGAAGCTAGGATTGTTGAGAAACCTGTGTTGCTGCATAGTCGTGGGGCTGTGGCTATGGCTCGATCAAACCCTCCTGATTCGGCTTCTTCGCAGTTTTATTTTACTTTGACGGATGTGCCTTTTTTGGACGGTAGCTATGCGGTTTTTGGCTACGTGAAACAAGGCATGGATGTAGTTGATAAGATTGAGCAGGGCGATCGCATTGAGAAGGCTGTTGTGACTCAAGGGTTGGAAAATTTCAAGGCTGTTCAGTAGTTATTAGTCATTAGTCATTAGTCAGTAGTCATTAGTCAGTAGTGAATGGATGTTGTTGTTACTGGAATTGGTTTGGTTTCTGCTTTAGGCTCTCTAGAAAATAGCTGGACAAGACTGTTGGCTGGGGAGTCGGGAATTGAGCAGCATCAACCTTTTTTAGAACTTGAACCTCGACCTCTGGCTTTAATTGATCCAAAACCTGCGGATTTAATAAGTTTAATTCGGCGGGTTTTGGCAGATGCTTTGCTAGATGCTAATTTGACTTTGCCGATTCCTGATTGTGGAATTGCGATCGGTTCTAGTCGTGGCTTCCAGGCAAATTTGGAACAGTTGTTAAGAGAAGGAAGTTCGGCAACGGATTGTGTAACGGATGTAACGGATGTAAAGGATTGTGTAACGGATTGTGTAACGGATGTAAAGGATGTAAAGGATAGAAGGAAGAAGGAAGAAGGAAGAGAATTCCCAATGCCCGATGCCCAATGCCCAATGCCCCATGCCCTATTCCCTATTCCCTATTCTGAATTTGTGAATTTTTTGCCTCATATGGGGGCGATCGCGGTGGCGAGAGCAATTGGCTCGACGGGGCCTGTGTTAGCGCCGATGGCGGCTTGTGCGACGGCTATTTGGTCGATCGCCCAAGCTGTTGATTTAATCCAAAATGGTCAGTGTCAGCGGGCGATCGCAGGTGCTGTGGAAACGCCCATCACACCGCTAACTCTGGCTGGGTTTAAACAAATGGGTGCCTTGGCAAAAACTGGCTGCTATCCGTTTGATGAAAACCGCGAAGGCTTGGTATTGGGCGAAGGTGGGGCTTTATTTGTATTAGAATCGGCGGATTTGGCAATGCGTCGCGGTGCTAAAATTTATGGTAGAGTTTCTGGTTTTGGATTGACAAATGATGCTTGTTATGCTAATGCGCCGGAGGTGGGAGGGAAAAGTGCGATCGCGGCGGTAACTCAATGTTTGAAACGGAGCAATTTATCAGCCTTTGAGATCGATTGCATTCACGCACATGGCACTGCGACGGAGTTAAATGACCAACATGAAGCACTTTTAATTCAAAAGTTGTTTCCTTTCGGAGTTGCTGTTAGTTCGACTAAAGGGGCTACTGGACATACTTTGGGAGCTTCGGGAGCTTTGGGCATAGCTTTTTCTTTGATGAGTATCAAAAAGCAGATATTGCTACCCTGCGCGGGAATGCGAAAACCGGGGTTTGAATTAGATTTTGTGCGCTGTGCGCGATCGACTAAAGTGAGAAATGCAGTTTGTTTGAGTTTTGGGTTTGGGGGTCAGAATGCTGCGATCGCTCTAACTCAGTATCCTTAATTTTTGAACAAAAAAGTTGATCTACAGTTAAATTGGGCGATCGAAGTTGCTTTTGGCCATACTATAAGATATCTGTATAAGAGAAGATACAAGAAAGAAACTGTTTAGATTAAGCTTCAGGTGGTATTTTCACATGGATTTGGCCTCTCATCGATTTATGTCTTACTTTCAACCAGAACAGGCCGCGCACCTGTGCAAAATCGCTATATTGGAGAGTTTTGCCGAGGAAACGCTAGTTTTTGAGGAAGGAGACGCAGCCGATTTCTTATACCTAGTCTTAGAAGGTGAAGTCAAGTTTAGCAAACGGATTGAAAACAATAAACATCAAACTGTTGCTGTCGCTAAACCTGATGACTTTTTTGGAGAACTAGGAGTTTTAGACGGACAGCCACGGAGTGCGAGAGCCTTAGCAATTGGAGGATCGACTTTGGCAAAAATAGGCCGCGAACAACTGATAGAGACACTTCAGTTTAGTCAAGGAAGTTCGGTACTGGAAATTTTTAGCTTTATTGTTAAAAATTTGCGGGACACAACCGATCAGTATGTTAACCAGTTTGTACACAAACAAAAAATGGTACTGGTAGGAGAAATGGTGAGTACGATTATTCACGATTTCAAAAGTCCTTTTACAGGCATTAAACTATCCAGTGAAATGCTCAAAGAAATGCACCCAGACGAGGAGACTCAGGAGTGGTGCGAACTGATTCAATTGCAGGTTCAGCGAATGTTGGGAATGGCGGAGGAAGTTTTAGAATTTTCTCGTGGCAATGCTATCTTATATAAGAAACCAGTTAATCTTATCCAGACTTTACAGCAGTTTGAAAAGTTAAATAGAGTTTATTTTGAAGCGGCCAAAGTAGATTTGGTGATACGGGTAACAGAAGTGATCGTACTCGTGGACGAAAATAAGATTTTGCGCGTTTTGCAAAATTTGGTGGGGAATGCTGTTGAAGCCTTTGGCGGACGCGGCGGGCGTGTAGAAATTACTGTGACAGAAAGTGAGGACTGGGTAGAGATTAGTATTTATGATAATGGGCCGGGTATTCCAGCGGCAATTAAGGAAAAGTTGTTTGAACCTTTTGTTACCTATGGAAAGCGCACTGGTACTGGTTTGGGGACGGCGATTGCTAAGTCGATGATTGATGCTCATCAAGGGGAAATCACTTATGAGTCGGAAGATTACAAAGGAACAACTTTTTACATCCGTTTGCCTAAAAATATAAGTTAAATGAGTCGCAAAATTGAGTATAATTGAATTAACGAAGCGCTAAAATTCTGATGTCAGTTACTATTCAAGCCTTACCCGCAGAAGTTATCGATTTAATTGCCGCCGGCGAAGTGATTGACTCGATCGCTGCTGCGGTGCGAGAATTAGTGGAAAATTCTCTGGATGCTGGCGCAACTCGCATAGTTGTTTCTATTTGGCCTCAGCAGTGGCGACTGCAAGTTGCAGATAACGGTACGGGAATGGATTTGGCAAATTTGCAGCAGGCGGCTTCGGCTCATAGTACGAGCAAAATTAGCACGGAAGCTGATCTTTATAAAATTGCTACTTTGGGGTTTCGCGGGGAAGCTTTGCACTGTTTGGCTCAGTTGGGTGATTTGGAGATTTGTAGTCGGCCAAATGATTTGGGATTCGCCGATTTTGGAGAAAAGCGAGAGAATGTGGCTGGGGAAAATAGCCCATTGTTAAGGGGGGAAATAGAAAATGCTCGATCGGGCTGGCGGGTAGTTTACTCCGCTGCTGGCGAACCTGTGCAGGTGGAATCAACTGCGATCGCGCCTGGTACTGTAGTGACTGTTGCTAATTTGTTTGGGAATTGGCCCGTGCGTCGGGGTTTTTTGGCTCATGGAAAGCAGGTGCGATCGATTCAATTAATCATTCAGCAAATGGCTCTTTGTCACCCGCAAGTTAATTGGCAGTTGCGACAAGAAAATACGACTTGTTTACACATAATTCCAGGCATCACAGGGAAACAAATTTTACCTCAATTTGTGCGGGGAATTAGACTGAATGATTTGCAGTATTTAAATGTGAATTTGCCTTCGATTCCAACCAGCAAAGCAGCAGATTCTTTGGTCAAAACGCAATTAGTTTTATCCCAAACAAACCAAAGTTACCAATTCCCAATTTCGGATACCCGGCCCCTGAGCGAAGTCGAAGGGCTAAATACAAGTATCCCATTCCCAATTTCCAATTCCCAATCGTTAGAATTAGTAATTGGTTTGCCCGATCGCTGTCACCGCAGGCGGCCAGATTGGGTTAAGGTGGCGGTGAATCGGCGGGTTGTGCGATCGCCCGAATTAGAGCAAACTATTCTCAGCGCCTTGGCTCGAACTTGTCCGCGCGATCGCTATCCCGTGTGTTTTGTTCACCTGCAAATTTCTCCATCTGCGATCGACTGGAACCGCCATCCGGCTAAGGTGGAAATTTATTTGCACGATCCGAGTTTTTGGCAGGATCGAGTCAGAGAAGCAATTGCTAGAGCCTTGGAGTTGAATGAAGATGTTTTGCCACAGCCTCCCATGCCCGATCGAGTTGGACAATTGCTGAAAGCATCGGAACAAAAGGGTACTTATCTTGTTGACAGTTCTACTTCACAGAATGATAGCGATCAAGAGGTAAAAAATCACAAAATAGGATTGATGGAATTGAGGGCAATCGCTCAAGTTCACAACACTTACATTGTCGCAGAACATCCCAGTGGAATGTGGTTGGTAGAACAACATATCGCTCACGAGCGCATTTTATACGAGCAATTGTGCAGTGCTTGGCAGTTAAAAACTCTAGAAAAGCCAATAATTCTTAGTCAATTATCGGCGCTGCAAATTGAGAATTTGTCCCGCTTGGGTTTGGAGGTAGAAACTTTTGGGGAACAGCTCTGGGCGGCGCGAAAAGTCCCTGAGTTGTTGGTAGATCGAGATGACTGTGCAGAGGCGCTTTTTGAACTTAGTAAAGTCACAGATTTGGAAGCTGCTCAAGTAGCTACAGCTTGTCGCAGTGCCATTCGTAATGGTACTACTTTAAGTATTCCCGAAATGCAAAATTTGTTGAATGAATGGCAACAAACTCGCAATCCGCGCACTTGTCCCCACGGCCGCCCGATCTATTTTGCCTTGGAAGAATCGACTTTGGCTCGCATTTTTCGTCGCAATTGGGTGATTGGCAAAAGTCACGGTATTTGATGAACAAAATATCCAAATTACCGACTTCTCTGAGAAGTCGGGGATCTAACAAAAGACCATTTTACGTTTCACAAAAAAGTCGTTTATTGACATTGGCACAAGATGTGAGTTAAAATTAAAATAAGTCGCCTTTTTTTTAATCTTTTCAGCAACAGGCAAGATGCCTGTTCCACAGGAAGAAATGGCTATTTTGCTAGAAACAATGTCTATTTTAGAATAAAATCTTTGTTGTGGAACAGGCATCTTGCCTGTTCATAATATTGACATAGAATGTTAATTAAATAATCTAATCAATCATAAACATGGATTTTCCGAGAGCACGACAACTATTTTATCGAGAAATCAATCAACCAGATAGTTCGATCGACCTGGCAAAAGCTGCCCTTTACATCGCTTTAGAAGAATATCCAGATATAGAGCCGGAAGAGTATTTAAACATCCTGGATACGATGGCGGATGAATTGCGCGATCGCCTGCCGACCCAAAATTATCCCCTGCGAATTATTCAAACTATTAACCGTTACTTATACGATGAATTGCAATTTGCGGGCAATGATGTTGATTATTATGACCCTCGTAATAGCTTTTTAAATCAAGTGATCGATCGCCGTACTGGTATTCCGATCTCTTTGTCTCTGGTTTATTTGGAAGTTGCTAAGCGGATTGATTTTCCGATGGTGGGAATTGGGATGCCTGGACATTTTTTAATTAAGCCAGATTTTGCAGATGCTGCTATTTTTGTTGATGCGTTTAACGGTGGTGAGATATTATTTACTCAAGATTGTCAAGATCGAATTTCTCAAATTTATGGTCAAGTGATGAAGTTGCGGCCGGCATTTATTGCCCCAGTCAGTCCCAGGCAATTGTTGGCGCGAATGCTGGGAAATCTGAAGGCGATTTATTTGCAACAGGGAGATGCTGTGAGGGTGCTGAGGGCGGTGGAACGGATTTTGCTGCTGTTTCCAGATGCACTGGGGGAAAGGCGCGATCGCGGAATCCTGTATTATCAACTGGGCCGTTTGGCAGAAGCCCGCAGTGATTTAGCGATGTATCTCAGGAATGCTCCTGATGCTCCTGATGCTACCAGAATTCGTGAATTGCTCGATCGGCTCGATGGGATGTAAAAAAAATTAACATATACATGGAAAATTGACACCTATCTTTTGATAGGTTAATGTTGATTCAAAGAATAGTAGAATAATTTGTCGTTTCGCAAACCCGAAAGCCCATTTTCCAGAGTTACGCTGACAGAGACGATCGCTCAAGAAAGTATTTTGACTCAAAAAGGTAGAAATCCATGAACTTTCAGTTTCAACAAGGTTATTTGAACGGAGTGCGCGAAAAATCAGCTCATTTCACTAAGAAAATGCCAAAGTCTTTATCATTAGGCTTGGCAATTTTGTTGGGAACAAGTGCGGTATTGCTGAGCAGTGGCAAAGCTTTGGCATTAGAAAAAGTCACAGTGAAATACGGCGCTGTTGACGTCACTTTACCGATCGCCGATTTGCAAAGCTTTGCACAAACAGGCAAACCATCACCTCAACTGCAAAGCGTTCTAAGTCTTGCCAAACAAACTCCAGAATCAGTGCGCGAAATATTAACACGAGAAGTAGCTCTAGATTCTCAATTAGTAACGCGGCTGGCAAATACTTACTTCGGGGAAATTGTTTTCAAACAACTGGGCGAGGTTGCTTATGCACCAGCAACTCGCGCTCAAAGCGCACCGGCACTGCGGGATGCTTTAGTCGCAGCTTCCAAAGACAGCAAAATATCGCTGATCGAAGTTATGCAAAATTACAGCCCTCCGGCTTTAGAAGTTGACGGCAATCAAGCGATGGCCGTCTATCAGCGAGTGATGAAAGATGTGCAAGATTTGCAGGCTATGTATCAAAATTCTCCTGCCTTACAAAGTACGGCAGGTCAAGCAAGACAAATGATTTGTCAGCCTACTTCTTCGGGGAATATGAAGTAATGGGGAATGGGGAATTGGGAATTGGGAATTGGGAATTGGGCATAGGGCATAGGGCATAGGGCATAGGGCATAGGGCATAGGGCATAGGGCATAGGGCATAGGTTATTTCCTAATGGCTCTTTTCTTCCTTCTTCCTTCTTCCTGAAGCGTTCCCTGAGCGAAGTCGAAGGGCCTTCTTCCTTCTTCCTTCTTCCTGAAGCGTTCCCTGAGCGTAGTCGAAGGGCCTTCTTCCTTCTTCCTTCTTCCCTCTTCCTTCTTCCTTCTTCCTGAAGCGTTCCCTGAGCGAAGTCGAAGGGCCTTCTTCCTTCTTCCTTCTTCCTGAAGCGTTCCCTGAGCGAAGTCGAAGGGCCTTCTTCCTTCTTCCTTCTTCCTTCTTCCTTCTTCCTTCTTCCTGAAGCGTTCCCTGAGCGAAGTCGAAGGGCCTTCTTCCCTCTTCCTTCTTCCTTCTTTCTGAAGCGTTCCCTGAGCGAAGTCGAAGGGCCTTCTTCCCTCTTCCTTCTTCCTTCTTTCTGAAGCGTTCCCTGAGCGAAGTCGAAGGGCCTTCTTCCTTCTTCCTTCTTCCTTCTTCCCTCTTCCTTCTTCCTTCTTCCCTCTTCCTTCTTCCTTCTTCCTGAAGCGTTCCCTGAGCGAAGTCGAAGGGCCTTCTTCCTTCTTCCTTCTTCCTTCTTCCTTCTTCCTGAAGGGCCTTCTTCCTTCTTCCTTCTTCCTTCTTCCTTCTTCCTGAACCGGTTCCTGAGCGTAGTCGAAGGGCCTTCTTCCTTCTTCCTTCTTCCTTCGGCTATAATTGCTCGGCGACTCGTTTGAGGCGACGGAGCTGGTCTTTCATATCTTTCTGTGTCCAAGGGGCTGCAAAGCGATTGAAACCATATCGAATTAATGGATTGGGAATCTCAAATTCAAAGCGGTTGATCAACAGTGTTCCTTGGATTTGTGGTTGACATTCCCAGCGATCGCACCCTTTGAAAAATCCGTCAAATCCCCAAACAATTAAACCAGGTTCTCGCTCTAACACAACACTCTCTAAAGTGGGTTGCCAAACCGGAATTTGTATGATAAACAGGCTGCGACTTCCGACAGCAGTATCCCATTCGCCTACAGGCTCGCAGCGCAACACTGGATTGAGCCACTTGTGCATCAAAGTGCGATCGGCGATACAGCGCTCCACTAGGGTAGCAGCAGCGCGAATTTCAATTGATTGCTCGAAAACTTGACGAATTGACATGGAAACCTGCAAGCTAGAAGCGTATTCTTACATTTTCTTCTTTTCCCTGTCAAATCTGACGTTAACCTGAGAAAAAAATGACTGAAACTTGGCAAGAAATAACTCAACCGACATGGGCCCGGATAGCGGTTGTGTCCGATCGCATTTTGGCACAAGCCCCACCCGCCTCAAATCCCCTGACAGAAGCTGAACGCGGAATTAATAATCTGTTTCAGGGTTCAAACATTGAGAATCTGATCTGGGCTATAGGTATCCTGCTAATTGGATTAATCGTGTCAGCCCTCGCCTCATCTTTAGTGGGGGGATTACTCAAGAAGACGACAATCGACAATCGGCTGGCTGCTTGGATTACCGGCAACCCCGATGAAGAAGGGTCTCCGCAAGTGGAAAAATGGATTTCCGCAGCGGTGTTTTGGATCATTTTTATCTTTTTCCTTGTTGCCTTTTTCAACAAGCTGAATTTAACGGCTGTCTCCCAACCACTCAATACTTTTCTCGATCAAATTGCTGGTTCCTTGCCAAAGTTAGCTAAGGCGCTAATTTTTCTGGGAATTGCTTGGGTGTTGGCCACTGTCGCTAAATTGGCCCTATCACGGGCGATGCGGACTTTTAAAATCGATGAACGATTGAATCAGCAGGTGGGTAGTGCACCCAGCGAGAATCCTTTGCTGCTGAGCAACACTCTAGCTAATGCACTTTACTGGTTCATTTTTCTGCTGTTTTTGCCGCTGATTCTAGAATCACTGGAATTGCAACAAGCTCTACTGCCAGTTAATAATTTGCTCAACCAGATTCTGGGAGCAATTCCGAAAATTCTGGAAGCTGTGCTGATTGGTTTTGTCGGCTGGCTACTGGCTCAAGTGGTGCGGCAGATTGTGACAAATCTGTTGGCTGCTGCTGGGGCGGACAGTGTGGGCGCTAGGTTTGGAATTTCGCGGACGAATGGCGGACAATCGCTGTCGTGGATTGTTGGTACGATTGTCTATGTTTTGATTTTGATTCCAACGGCGATCGCATCTCTGAATGCTTTAGGAATCGAAGCCATTTCCCAGCCAGCAATCGCGATGCTAAATACTATTTCGCTCGCGATTCCCAACATTTTTACCGCAGGAATCATCCTGACAATTGCTTACTTTTTGGGTCGGTGGATTGGCGATTTAGTTACTAATATCCTAACGGGAATTGGCTTTAATAATGTCTTTTCTTGGTTGGGAATGCAGCAGAAGCAGACGCTTCGGATTGCGCCATCAAATTCAATGGACGATGCTGACGCCACGATTCTCCAAGCAGAACCAGAACTACCGCCCCGCACGCCTTCCGAGGTTGTGGGGATTGTGGTGCAGGTCGGCATTCTCCTATTTGCGGTGGTGGCTGCTACCGAAGTGCTGAAAATTCCGGCATTGACGGCGATTGTCAGCGGTATTGTCCTGGTTGCAGGTAAGGTGCTGTCTGGTTTGGTGGTATTTGCGATCGGCTTATATCTAGCAAATATGGCATTTACCTTGATTGCCAGTTCTGGCACTCGCCAAGCGCGCTTGTTGGGTCAAACGGCTCGGATCGCGATTATTGCTTTTGTTTCGGCCTTGGCGCTGCAACAGATGGGCATTGGTAGCGATATTGTCAATTTGGCCTTTGGGCTGTTGCTAGGTGCGATCGCAGTTGGGATTGCTCTAGCCTTTGGTTTGGGCGGACGCGACGTTGCCTCCGAGCAAATTCGGGAATGGTTAGCGGCTTTTAAACAAGATAAAACGCCTCGTTCATAACTCTCTACTCTGATCTCCGACTTCTTCAAGAAGTCGGGGATCTTCGACTACGCTCAGTGACCAGAACTGCGGTGCCCTGAGCGGAGTCGAAGGGTCCTCACCATCTTGGTGATTCTCATAACACTCACTTCTAGATCGGACATTATTTTTTTTAATAATTAAATTGCTAGCCTGCTAAAATAAAAATAATCAGAATTGAGGAGACTTAAATTGTGACAGTTTCAACTCAAATCGAACAAGAAGAAATAGAATATCCCAGCAGCGATGGAGAGCCGATGGCTGAAAGTGACATCACGCGCGACTACATGACTTACGGCGTGGAAGCCCTGAAGCTGCACTTTCACAAGCGATGGGATGTCTACGTGTCAGCCAATTCTTTCGTATATTATGAAGAAGGCAACAAATCAGCAGTAGTTGCTCCCGATATTTATGTAGTATTTGGAGTCAAAAAACACCAAAGAGATAACTACAAAATCTGGAAAGAAGCAGGGATAGTCCCGCAGTTTGTCTTGGAAATAACCTCCGAAACAACTCAAGATATAGACCAAGAAATCAAACCAGAAACCTATCGAAGTTTGGGAGTCAAAGAATACTTTCAGTACGATCCATCTGGGAATTATCTGAATCCGATACTGCAAGGAGTGCGTTTAGTCAACAACCGATATGAGCAAATTCCCATCAATAAAATCGTCTTCGATACGCTGTGGCTACATAGTGAAGTATTGGGACTGGAATTGCACATTATTTCTGGAGAATTGAGATTGAGAAATCCTCAAACAGGAGAATTTCTGAAGACTTACCAGCAATCTGAAGAAGCACGGCTGGCTGAACAATCAGCACGGCTGGCTGAACAATCAGCACGGCTAGTCGAACAACAAGGACGACTAGCCGCCGAATCAGCTTTTCAACAATCGGAACAAGCGCGATTGGCGACAGAGTTAAGCTTGCGCGCAGTCGTTTCTCACCTGTTAAATTCGGGAACAAATTTAGAGCAAGTTGCAAAAATGATGAATTTATCAAAATCGGAGGTGCAGCGATTAATAGGAGAAAATGAATAGATTTCTCCAATAATTATTTTAAGGTAGGTGTTCCGCCTGCCTTTTTTGTTGAACCAGAGAGCGACTGCTCTAATAAAAATAACCAGACTAGAAAACATTAAAAAAATGAGCTATTTAACTTAGCGAGAAAAAGAAGAAAGAGCATATCCCAGTAGCGATGGCAACCGTTCGCAGAAAACGATTTCATTTTCGATTACATAGCGCACAGCCTGGAAAATCTGAAATTTTATTTTTAAAACCGCTTGGATGTGTACGTATCAGCAAATTCTTTCGTCTATGTCGATCGACCCCAATAAGTAAAGTTCGTAGTGAGGAAGCCAGCGTCCCCAAAGCTTCGTAGTGAGGGCGATCGCGCCCGCATCAAATTTTTATGTAAAACATACTTGACATTAAGTAAAGCACGTATTACACTAAAGATACGGCTTGAATAGGTTCGTGCCGCAAGCTGAGGCAAAAATCTATGCAAAATCAGATCCGCGTTCTCAGAACCGAACGTCAATGGTCGCAAGCACAACTAGCAGAACGCTTGGGTGTCAGCCGCCAAACAATTAACGCCTTAGAAGCGGGCAAATACGATCCGAGTCTGCCATTAGCACTCAAAATTGCCCAACTATTTAACATCCCTATCGAAGCGATTTTCTCACAGGAGGAAGTAACAATGTTTGCAAAGCAATCACCTTCCAATTTTTCTAACTTGCCCGAAACACCGCTCGCTCACAGATTTACCCCCAGAACGATTAAAGTTATTAACTTGGCTCAAGAAGAAGCAGGCAACCTGGGTCATAATTGGGCCGGCACGGAGCAAATTCTGCTGGGATTAATTGAGGAACGAACAGGAATTGCAGCTCGGGTTCTGAACGAGGCAGGAGTTAATTTCAGAGCCACACGGATTGAAGTAGAAAAAATTATTGGTCGTGGCAGCGGATTTGTCACTAAAGGACAGGCGTTTAGTCCTACTGCGAGAGCAAAATCTTTGCTCAATTGTGCGGCGCGATCGGCTAGTGAATTAGGGCATTCTTATATTGATACCGAACACCTACTTTTGGGCTTGTTGCGAGTTGATAAACCCGATCGCTTCACAGAGAAAGGACAAGGGGTGGCTGTAAAAGTTCTCCAGAACTTAGGAATAGATCTAGAAGTGCTAGAGCAACAAGTATTGCAAGTTGCGACAAGAGGAGAAGACTTAGGAATTGTTGCCCCAATTGCATCCCAGAGCGAATCAACCCAACAAGCTGCTTCGATCGTTGGATCTAGCGATAATTCAACAACTGACTTTGTTTCTGCCGAAATTAGCGCTCGTTTTTGTGCTTTGTTATTTGCTTGGATCGAGCCGCGTAAATTGGGACGAGCGATCGGCTATCGCACAGAATTTCACTTACCTGATGGTAATGTGCTAACTCCTCGAATCGCATTTGTTGCTGCCGAACGTCTCAAACGAGTTCCTCGCATCTATCCAGAATTAGCACCGGATATGTTTGTTGAGATTAAATCTGTTGTCGATCGATCGCCTCGATTGCACGAGCAAGTACAAGCAGCGATCGCCTTGGGTGTTAAGGTAGGATTGCTGATCGATCCTGACGAACAAACAGTCACGATATATCACCATAAAGGGGCGATCGCCACATTGCGCGATCGGGACGTGTTAACAGTGCCAGAGTTACTGCCCGGTTGGGAACTTCCGGTGGCAAATCTTTGGTCGCCGATGTTTTAGAAAATATCTGCGATCGAAGCTTCAAATCTGCTAAAATTAAATGCTCCAGCGCCAGAGATCGACTCCGGTAATTTGGGCGATCGCACTTTCTTTCAAAAGCAATCATTGTTAATAACATAATATTTGTTATTTGTTATTTGTTATTTGTTGTCTCATAATTCCTCCTTCTTCCCTCTTCCTTCGTCTCCCAAATTTAACTTAGCGCGCAACTCTTCCTTAATTCGATTTAAAATAGAATCCTCATCCAAAGAAGACAAAATCTTGGTCACAACAGCCTTTGGCCCATCATCTCCCCAAGACGCACCGTTAGCCAAATAAGCCTTAGTAACTTGGCCAATTCCGTAGCAAGAAACTCCGCCGATCGCAGCTTGCGTCACAGCAACAGACAAATACGGGCCCAAAGCCAAACCACCCGTCGCTGGCGTTGCTAAGCCCAGCAAGCCTTTCAAGGAACTTAAACCAAAATTCGCAATCAATTCGCCCGCAGTAATTCCCCCCATACTGAGCGCAATTTTTTGCAACAATTGTACAGCGCCCGCTTCCGTCATCGCAATGCCGTAAACTTTAGATAGAGTTAAGATCATCACCACGTCAATTACCGCACCGCTGAGGATATCAATGACAGTAATTGGATTAAGTGCGATCGCCACTGCTTTCGTCATTACCCCATTCCAGATAATTCGATTAGCAGCATCATCTCGAATTTCCATTTTCCGCTGTACCAATTGCTCGTTAATATCCCCCGCACAAAGCATCGTATTCAGCGCTACCAAAGACTTACCTTCCCGGTCTAAAATTTCCAAAATTTTTAATTTTAAATCCTCAACTTGTGGCAAACCGCGAGTCATTTTAACGCCCATAGTTCCATCGGGACGACGCACTGCACTCGCAGTCAAAGGTGAAGCCGCCGACATCACAATTTCATCAGGAGATAACAATTCTCGCACGCGATCGTCCCGAATTTTGTGATAAATTGCCAATCTATCTGCATCGGGATATTGGTCAATTTTATTAAATACTAATAACATCGGTTTTCCGGCTTCCCGCAATTGCGAAAGTGCTTCATATTCCACCTTTGTAATGTCGCCCGCAACCACAAACAAAATCAAATCAGCTTGTTTAGCAACGCGGCGGGCTAAAAGTTCGCGAGTTTCGCCATCAACTTCATCGATTCCCGGAGTATCGATTAATTCTACTTGTGATAAACGGTAAATAATCGGCGAAAAGCGATCGCCCAAATTGCCATCAACTCCATCTCCGACATCCCATTCTCCAATAGTTGTCGTGCGAGTTACTCCATGAGTCGGGCCAGTTTCAAACACATTTTGACCCAAAAGCGCGTTCAAAACCGAAGATTTGCCCCTTCCCACCATTCCAAACACAGCGATTTGGACGCAAGCGCGCTCTAGCTTGTCGAGCATTTTCTGCAACCCGCCAATTTCCGGCTCTAGTCCAGTTCGCTCGCTGGGAGTCAAATCCAGGTTTTCGACGATATCTCGCAAAGCATCTTTAGCGTGGCGCAGGTTGAGTTCTGCTTGAATGTCTGAGAAGCTTAATATTGTATTGTCTAATTCGCGATCGACATTGGAGAAATCGGAGTCTTGAGTCATTGTTCCCTGATTTAATAGTTTTGTTTTATTTAAAGTTTTGGCCAATATAATGCTATTCTAGCTTTTTCTGTCTGCTTTGTACAGGGCGGACTAAGTAGCAGTAGGGCATTGCTCACAGATCTCAATTTCAGTTTAAATGTAGTACCAGTCTTGTTTGTGAGTTCGAGAGTCCGACAGGGGTTAAAAACCCCTGTCTCATAGCGAAAGTCCTCTAAAAGAGGACTAAGATTGATAATATATTCTATTATACTCTTTAGTCGGTTTTAACCGACTTTAGCTATGAGGCAGGGGTTTAAACCCCTGCCGTACTGATGGAAAGTGCGTGTTTTTTGAGGGTCGATGACTAATTTTATCAAAATAGCCAATTATCCATTTTTTTTGCGAATCCCAATTTTTCTTGTAGCTTTATTGTCAATCTGGCTACCATTCGCGACGCCAATTTACTTGTTAGTTAAAGATAGTAACCTCGCAACTATTCTAACTATGGCGCTGTTGTTTACAGAGTTTCTGTTCTTGGTGCGACTCTGGGGAAAACAGGTTTATGGAGAAAACCAAGTGCCCAAAAGCTATGGTTTGATAAATAGCAGACAGAATGGTTTCGAGTTTTTGATCGGATTGGCGATCGGCACTTTTCTCACTTTCAGCTTATTTGCGGTGCAAGGGCTGTTTGGTTTCGTCTCATGGCAAAATTCAGATAATTTGCCGAGAATCATCGCAGAAGGGCTGCTGAGCGCTTTGGGAGTGGGTTTTGCGGAGGAGTTGGTATTCCGTGGTTGGTTGCTGGATGAGTTGCAACGAGATTACAGCGATCGAGTATCTTTGTGGGGGAATAGCATTGTGTTTGCCCTATCCCATTTTATCAAACCTGTGGCAGCAATGCTACGGAGTTGGCCGCAGTTTCCAGGGTTGTTGTTGCTGGGTTTGATATTGGTTGGGGGAAAGCGAATTAGCCAAAATCGTCTGGGTTTAGCGATCGGCTTTCATGCAGGTTTAGTCTGGGGATATTACATTATTAATGTCGGGAAATTAGTCCGATATTCGGGTTCTGTACCGGATTGGGTGACGGGAGTTAATGGGAATCCGCTGGCTGGCGCGATCGGGCTATTGTTTTTGAGTATATTGGCTGTGGGAATGCGGCAGATGTCCGAACAGTCCAAAGGTTTGTAATATATCCATCAGGTGCGTCGCTATGAGATTGTTGGGATTGAGTTAGGAATTTCTCGCAGGCGACACACCCTACAACTACTTAGGCTTATGTCTCAGAATTTTCGGATAATTAGCATTTCTGGTGAAATCATGGGCGGAACACCTGTTTTTATTGGCACTAGGGTTCCTGTCCAAACACTTTTTGACTATTTAGAAGCTGGAGAATCAATTGATGATTTTTTAGATGGATTTCCCACTGTAACTAGGGAGCAAGTAATTGCTCTCTTGGAAGTTCTTAGAAAACAATTGATCCGGATGGTGGCGTAGAATTAAGCCGATCTTAGCTAACGTAGTTAATTGATAATTATGTTATACTGAATTCATAAAAACGCAAAAACCATGCTAAGTGAATCTTCGCGCCTTATTTACGGCGATGAATTAATTACCGCAACAGAATTGAACCAGCAACCGAATCGAGTTCTAGATTTGGCGATGGAACACCCTGTCACTATCACTCGCAACGACCAGCATTTTGCTTTACTGCGCCGCTCCGAGATGACGCTGTGGGTAAAAGCTGCGACGCTTTCTTTGACTGTATTTGAAGTGACTGCCGCTGCTTACCGGCTGCGATTGGGAGAAGCGATTAGTTCAGCAAATCCCTATCATTGGCTGACAGTATTTGACTCATATGAACTCAGCGAATTGATTGCTGAATTAGAAAAAGCTTACCGACTTGCTGAGTCGGAATCTGGCGCATGGAATCAGATTGAGATTGTAATTCATGAATGGCATGAAAGCGCTAAAGCAATTTCTAGCCCGGAACTCGCAGCAGCTTTCAGCGATGAAATTGACGAAGTTTTGCTGACACCACCTCAAATAGAAAGCACTACTGAATCGACTCAGGTATGACGCATACTCCACCCACTCCAGACGATTCAGAAACTGGCGTTTCCTCTGAAGAACTTTCCGTACCTGTACCCGTGCTTTCCGAGTTGGTAATCCCGCCTGAAGAAGCACTTACAGCACCCCGAACATCCCTATCTACTAAAGAAAATGCAGCCGAAATTATCGCGCAATTGCCTGAACCGCCCTGGTTAGTAGTAGCGAAAAACCGACGGGTTAACCGAGATTGGGAAGCTTTATTGTTACGCGCCCCTGAGAATACTCGTCGCTGCTATCAAGATTTATGTACTAGCCCGATGGTGAGAAAACCGAGGAGAGTTTTTCCGTTAAAAGGCAAACTTTATCAAGGTGCGTGGGAATATGAAGTAACAAGTTCAGACCGAGTATTTTATGTACCGGATGAACACAAACGCAAGGTGCTTGTTTACTACGCTGGAACCCATCCTAAATCAGCACCAACTCCTCCGTAAATAAACCAGACTATTTCAGCAGACTTGTCTCTACAGAAAGCATTGACACAGTGACAGTGATTTTCCCAAACAGTCCTGGACGCACAGGTGGCCAGAAACCGGGTTTTTTACGACAATAGTTGTTGAAAACCATAAATCTCGGAAAAACCAGGTTTCTTAGTTCGTAGCATCAAGGCCAAAGAAACCGGGTTTTTGAGAGTTTTAGGGTGTGGTAACGAAGTATTTCGTAAAAAACCCGGTTTCTGACTATTAAAACTCAGCCCGAACCGTAAACGAATAATCCCCCCCAGGTTCAAGTTGATAATCCCATTTTTCCAGAAAACGATGCAGCGGTTCCTGAATCAAAGCTCGGCCTTGAGAAGGCTCAAGTATCAGTGTTTTTTCTTCCCTGAAACGCCACTGAAACTGCCACTCAAAACCGCCGGCAGTTACTTCACCTTCAATCGTGCCTTTTTGCCAAGATTGACCCGTAACCCGGACATATGCAGTAGTTTCAGGCAAAGGTCTCGAACTCACCCTTTTGTTTCCGTGTTTGTGGCTGCGATCGTGCGACTATTGTAAAGGCTCATGGCTTTTTCTACTCCTTGATGGAGGCTAAGTTCCACAGCTTCTCTAACCAGTTTAAGCACTTTTTCTAATAACTGACTTTCATCTAAGGAAAATTTTCCTAAAACGAAGGAAATGGTATCTTTGTCATTCTTAGAAGCTTCGTTTTGAGGTTTACCAATGCCGATTCGTAGGCGGGGAAATTTGTCTGTACCCAAATGAGCGATCGCCGATTTCATTCCATTATGCCCGCCGGCGGAACCGGAAAGCCGCATTCTCAATTTCCCGATCGGCAAATCCATATCATCGTATACTACTAACACGGACTCTGGAGGTATTTTGTACCAATCCGCCGCCGCCCGAATTGCTTGGCCGGAAAGATTCATGTACGTCAGCGGTTTTAGTAAGCGAATTTTCTGTCCGCGTGGCCGATTTCCTTCGCCAAATATGCCTTGAAATTTGCGATTTTCCCCCAAAGAAATCTGCCAAGATTGAGCCAAGGCATCGACAGCATTAAAACCAATGTTGTGTCGGGTGCGATCGTACTTTGGTTCAGGATTTCCTAAGCCAACGATTAACTGAGGAATTACTAACTCTGTGGGTATTTCCGAATTCTGAGTCTTGTTCATTTAACTGTCGGCGGTATCTTCCTTGAGAGTAGCGGCGGCGAGTTTTTCGGTTTCCGGCTTACTGCTAGTGGCGATTGCTTCTTCTAACTGCTTGGCTTCCTTAGTAAATTCCGACTCAAAATCTCGTGATGCGTCCTGAAAACCCCGAAGTGCTTTACCCACACTGCGGCCGATTTCTGGTAATTTTTTGGGGCCAAATACCAATAGGGCGATCGTAAAAATTACCGCCATTTCCGGCAAACCAATGCCAAAAATATTCATTGTTTTCTCCTGTTGTCAATTTTATTAGTGATCGTTTATTTATGCCAAAAGTAATTGTAAAGGGCAAGGAAAAATGGAAAAACTTAGCTTTTGCCTTTTCTCCTTTACCCTCAGCTTTTACTTTTAGCCTGATTTTTTCTTGCTAATATCTTAGCGGGCAAGACTAGACCAATCGACATCCACATTCTCCAGAATCAGCGAAGAGTTGTAGATTTGTAAAATAATCAACAAGAACACGAAAAATAGTCCAATGAATGCGCTCATCAATAGGGTGGTTCCCCAACCGGGGGCTACCTTGCCATATTCTGAGTTAAGGGGTTTGAGTATATCTCCTAACCAAGTCCGTTGTGCCATAAGTCACCTACAATGAATCTCTACAAAGAAGTTTGACATATTTCTAGCGCTAATTGCGATCGCAATTTCGGGACAGGCTTATTGGGCATTGGGCATCGGGAGTTGGGAATTGGGAATTGGGAATTGGGAATTGGGCATCGGGCATCGGGCATCGGGCATTGGGCATTGGGCATCGGGCATCGGGAATCCCCTTCGTTCTTCCTTCTAACTTGCATAGCGTACCGCGCCTAAAATAACTGGATTTTGAGACGAATTGTTATTTTTTGTAATATTATGGAATGGATCACTTATAAATTTCTCAAAAATATGGAACCCGCAGCAGTTCTAGGCATTTCGCTGGGCTTGTGTCTGGTGGCAATGACCGGCTTCTCGATCTACACGGCTTTTGGCCCTCCCGCTAAGGAATTGAGAGATCCTTTTGAAGAACACGAAGATTAGTCATTAGTCAGTAGTCATCAGTCAGTAGTCATCAGTCAGATTAATGCTTTTAGGCTCCATGCTTTTATGCCCCATCCCCCTCTCCCTGGTAGATATTCTTCTACCGGGAAGGGAGTAATTGTGTAGGCCGATCGCCCGTTGCCTACTCGTCAATGGTATATTTTGCAGAAATACAGTAAATCTCTATTCCATTTAAACTAAAAATTCTCAGGTTTCAGGCTAAAGCATCATGGGCAACTCATTTGGGCATTTATTTCGGATCTCGACATTTGGTGAATCTCACGGCGGTGGCGTGGGAGTGGTAATTGACGGTTGCCCGCCACTCCTGTCCATTGACGCAGCGGATATTCAAGCGGAACTCGATCGCCGTCGCCCAGGCCAAAGCAAAATTACGACTCCTCGCAAAGAGGCTGATACCTGCGAAATTCTGTCTGGGGTGTTTGAAGGCAAAACTCTGGGAACGCCGATCGCCATTTTAGTCCGCAATCAAGACACTCGGTCTCAAGATTACGACGAAATGGCGACTACTTACCGCCCTTCCCACGCTGACGCCACCTATGATGCTAAATACGGAATTCGTAACTGGCAAGGTGGTGGTCGAAGTTCGGCAAGGGAAACTATAGGTAGAGTAGCAGCAGGGGCGATCGCCAAAAAAATTCTCAAACAAGTAGCCGGAGTTGAAATTGTCGGCTACGTTAAACGCATCAAAGACTTAGAATGTTTTGCAGACCCCGATACTGTTACCTTAGAACAAGTAGAAAGCAATATAGTCCGCTGTCCAGATGCCGAATGTGCCGAAAGAATGATTGAACTGATTGAAAAAGTTCGTGACAGTGGAGATTCGATCGGTGGTGTTGTCGAATGCGTCGCCCGCAACGTACCCAAAGGCTTGGGAATGCCAGTATTCGACAAACTCGAAGCTGACTTGGCAAAAGCTGTGATGTCCTTACCCGCCAGCAAAGGGTTTGAAATTGGGTCGGGCTTTGCTGGAACTCTCCTGACAGGCAGCCAACACAATGACGAATACTATACTGATGAACAGGGTGCAATTCGTACCGTCACAAATCGTTCTGGCGGAATTCAGGGCGGTATTGCTAACGGTGAAAATATAATTCTGCGGGCAGCCTTCAAGCCCACTGCGACAATTCGTCAGCAACAGCGCACTGTTACCCGCGAGGGTGAAGAAACGCTGCTGGCGGCAAAAGGACGGCACGACCCTTGCGTTTTGCCAAGAGCTGTGCCAATGGTGGAAGCGATGGTAGCTTTAGTATTGTGCGATCATCTTCTGCGCCATCACGGACAATGTGAAACCTTAAAGTCTGAATTTTAAAATGGAAATCAGCTTGTCCTCTGTAGTGGCAACTCCCTTTGATGATTGCCCTCAACCGTCTGAATCAATGAAAGGTATAGATGATTTTGTAGTGCAGTTCTGGGGTGTCCGGGGCAGTGTTCCCACACCGGGATCAGAAACTCTTCGCTACGGTGGCAATACTTCTTGTTTGGAAATGCGCGTGGGCGGGAAACGCCTGATTTTTGACGGCGGAACTGGCTTGCGGGTACTGGGAGACCAGTTGATGCAAGAAATGCCGGTACAAGCTTATATGTTTTTTACTCACTATCACTGGGATCACATCCAAGGCTTCCCGCTGTTTGCTCCGGCTTTTATCCGTGGTAATCGCTTTGATATTTACGGGGCGACTCCGCCTGGTGGAGATTGTCTGAAAAGACATTTTGTGGAACGGGTGTTGCACTCGAATTCGCCGGTACCACTGATGGGTTTGCCGGCAGATTTGAATTTCCATGAACTCCATCACAACCAGACAATGATGCTGGATGATATTGAGATTCGGACTGGTTCTCTGAATCATCCGAATACTGCTATGGGCTATCGGGTGACTTGGCAAGGTAGATCAGTGGTTTATTGTTCGGATACGGAGCATTTTCCCGATCGCCTGGATGAAAATATTTACAATCTTGCCCTCGATGCTGATGTGCTGATTTATGACGCGATGTACACAGATGAGGAATATCACAATCCTAAGTCTCCGAAGATTGGGTGGGGACATTCGACTTGGCAGGAAGCGGTGAGAATGGGTAAGGAGGCTAGGGTGAAGCGTGTGGTGATTTTCCACCATGATCCGGCTCATTCTGACGATTTTCTCGATCGCATCGCCGAAGAGGTGCAAGTCGCTTCCCCGAAGGCGGTGATGGCGCGGGAGGGCTTGATTTTGCCGATCGGCATCTGAATATTGCTACTTTGGGATTTGCCCGAAAGCTAGCCTGAAAGCCCGGAGATGACGTGCCAACTATAGGGTTAATTGGCGATGGTTTGGTGCATTTGATCTGGGCTGAAGTTCGGTCACAAAGGTTGCTGTTTCAGTTGTAGTGCGTGGTATCATTTTTTACAGACTACTTTTGGGTCGATTATTTAAGGTTTTTTGATCTATTCCAATGTGTCCGCTTATTGCCATGATGTCAGATAATTGGAAGACTGCCAAGCGGTGCAAAGATGACTGTTTTGAATGTCAACAAACACGGCGAGGCGATCGCACCAAAAGTGCCAGTTTGGTGTCGATAGACTTCCAAAAGCCTGGTAACAGATTAATTATTAAGGACAAAAGCTAAGGGCAGAGCTCTGATAAAATAAAAGCGCGATCGGTTTTTTCTGCTGACGGATATTGACAATTCTGAAAAGCTCTGAGCTTTTCGCTACAAGCTGAGAGCTTTTTCAGCAGTCAATTTAACTAACAAGAAAGAGACGATCGTTCTTTGGTTTAGCAGTAGCTGTTCTAAGCGAATGTTATGACTTGACTATCAAAATGGGAAATTTGCGTTTTAAATCACCAGCTAATCAATACAGATGGATTGCTTTAGGCAGTTTTGCTGTAATCATGGGTATTTCAGGGGCCCTTGCCTACCGCCTAGCCCCGCCTCCCGGATTCATGGCTCAAGGCACTCTCAGTTCTAATAGCCCGCCAGTCAAATTTTCGAGCACGGGTACGACAATTCTCAAGCAAGGGGAACAACTGACACCGGATGTTTTGCTGGCAGATAATGTTGTCAAAGCAGTGGCAGATGCGGTTAAGCTATCGCCTCAGCAGGTTCGAGAAAATGCTAGCGTCAGGGTTTCTAAGCCAGAACAACCGCTAGAGATTGCTGTTGGCTATCGATCGCTCGATCAGGAGCAAGCAATCAAAACAGCGGATATGCTGATGAAGGGGATGGTTGAAAAAAGCCGATTGATTAACCAATATCGTTGGCAATCAGTCAATCAATCACTCAATCAACGCTTGGCGCAAGTCACTCAAGAACTGAAACAAGCTCAGCAAAAGCTCGACCAATACGAAAGAGAGAAAGCTCGCCTGTTGCAGCAAATCAAGGTTCAGCAAGACTTTTACAACAAAACCCAACTGGCGATGGCGGATACGCAAGCGTCGGAAAAAGAAATGGTGAGTAGTTTTGCCGCGGCCCAAGTTCCGCAAATTGTGGCGACGCCAACTTCCGATCCTACAGTGCCTCTGATTTTGGGAGTTGGCTTGCTGCTGGCGATTTTGGTCAGTCGCGGTTTGATTCCAACGGTGGGGAATTGGAGGTATAAAGCAGCTTTTCAGCGGGAAGAGAGCGATCGACTCCAAAGCGCTTTGTACCGATTGATCAAGGAAGGCAATGGCGAAATCACTCTGGTGCGGTTTGCGATGGAGACGCGGATGTCACCGGATGTCGCCCAGCGTTTTTTGAACGAACAAGCGGAAGTCTTTAATGCTAATTGCGAAATTAAGGACGACGGTAGCATATTTTACCATTTCCACATTTAAACGGTTGCGGGCCGATCGCCCTCAATGCCGAAATTTAGCCGATCGAGCTTTCAAATTGCCCGATCGGCTTGTTTATTACAAAATAATTTATTGTTTCCGCGATCGGTTAGATCTGTGTAGAATACAAATATCAGTAAATATACGGTTGACTTCCAGTTAACTTAACAAATACAGGGCTTTTACAGCATCAGTATAGTGATCAGGGTCTGTCACCTCAGTGTAAATACTGAGTCTTGAGCGATAAATTATTTAGAGATGCTAGAAAGTTTCACTGAGGAAACTCTCTCTGGCAAAACCTAGGATAAAGCTCGCTGACGGAAATCATCAGTTTTGATATTGAATTTTTGTAATTACCAGTGAGGCAAAATCATGGTGTTTGGAATACTTTGTTCTTCTTTCGTATTTTACTTTTTGGTAATGTCTATAGCTAATTACGGCGACACAGGGCTTTAAACTACAGAAGAGTTACAGCAGATGGCACCTTGGTGAAGTACGTGCGCCTATTGATAAATCCCCGTAGGGACACTCCAAGAGCCCATAGGTGTCAACTTAAGCTGTCAGCCCGCCAAGTTCGTTGGTCATCCCGCGAGTCCGACAGGGACTGAAGTCCCTGTCTAATAGAAGACAGTCCTCTCAAAGAGGACGGCAGGAGTTCTTCAGTCCTCTTTGAGAGGACTTGCGCTTTGAGCCAGGGGTTTCAACCCCTGGCGGACTATTGGTTCTACCTTAAGTTGACACTCCTTGGGCTCTTGGAGTGTCCTAATTTCTAATAATTACGGTAGGATCGGAATTGATATGACTGGTCGATCGCGATCGCCTGGGTTGTTGCAAAGATCTATTGACACTCCCAACAATAGCAATACTACCGAAATACCTCTTGCCTCTGTGGTAAGGTCAAGATATTTTAAAGATACATATTCTATATTTAATTGTAAAAACTGAGGGTGATTGTGAACCAGAATAAACTTGTAAGCACAAAAGAACTGCAATCTGAGGTATCTCGTCTCAGCGAAGAACTGCAAATGCGCGACCAATTGGTGCAGCAGTTGTCTCAGGAGCTGTTCAGACTGGTTAAGGGAAATACCAGTTTTGTACCCGCGCCGGAAGTTTCCGATCGCAACCTTGCTCAAATGCAGGCAATGCGCGAACAACTACAAGCTGTTGAAGAACAGGTCGGTTTTTATCAGGAACAAATCACCGATCGGGATACGGAGGTTTACCAACTGCGACAGTCGGTGCAAGAATTGACCGATCGCTCTCGGATGCTGGAACAGGTAGTCCAGGAATTGCCTGGGGTTTACCGCCAGAAGTTTGCTGAGCGAATCGAGCCAATTAAGGAAAAGTTAGACCAACTGCAAAAGGAAAACCGCCAACTTCATACTGAGTTGCAGAGTGTAACTTACCGTCTGGCTGTGCGGAGTCGCAAGGCTAAAGGTTTGGATTTGCCTGCTGTTGATCCTGATGACAATCGCGGCATTCAGATGCCGAGTTTTGGCAATGTCTAGAGTTTTGATTGTGGCGGATGCCAATATTCACCTGGCCGAAGTGCTATTGGCTGCGATCGCCAAATCCAACTCTTTAGCCGAAATAAGTATTGTGTCGATTTCGGAACTTAATTCTGGGGCGATCGAGCTTGATGGGGCAATGATTTGTCCTTTGACGTTGGATGTGCCAGAAAATTTGGTGTTTCCGGGTCAAGATGTGTTTCGATTTTGCGCTAATGTCTCGGCGGCGCGCGATCGGGTGCAAGAGCAATTGCAGGTTGCGACTGGCGATGGCAATTTTTGGCTCCCTGTGGTTTGGACTGCGAAGGGCCCTTTGTATGCTGAGGCGATCGGTGCCGAGGCTGACAAAGAGTCGGGCGAGTTGAGCTATTTTCAACCGGTGCATTTGTCAGATGTTTGGCGACAACAGTTGTATGAATTGGCTTACCGTTTGCTGGATCTGGTAAATGCGCCGCCTGCAACTTATTTGATGCAGTTCGGGTTTGTGGGGGAAAGGATTTGTTTCGATCGACTATGGCCTTTTCCGGCTAAACCTGCGATCGCTTCTGTTGGCGTCCAAATGCCGGATTTGTTTGTCTGTCACTGGTGTTGCTTGACAGGCACGCCTATTTATGATCTGCAAATTAGCCGTGCGTTTGCTGGAATTTTAGTTGAGGTAACTTGATCAAAACTGTCGAAGATTTCAAAGAGTTGGTCGAGTTGAGTAATTTCAAAGATCAGCCTGACTTTGGCTGAGAGGTTGCAGATAACCAGGCGACATCCCTGGTGGCGGGCGATATTCAGTCCACCGACTAAGGTACACAACCCGGAACTATCGATAAACTCTACGTCTGTCATGTCAATCACCCAGAGTTTGTGGCGATCGGGCGCAATTGCTGCTAACTGTTGTCGCAGGATACTGCTGGTTTGGGAGTTCAGGCAGTTTTGAGGCTGGATGACGATGTGTTGGTGTAAGTGGGAAAATGCCATAAATGTGAATCTGGGATTGTTAAGTATGGATCAGTAAATTGAGTGGCTGGTTCTGTTAGGAGACAGTATAATTCCAGCTAAAGTTTCAAAAGGCGATTGTTCTGTGTGATATATTTAAGTAGGATGACTGGTTGGCGATCGGGCAAGATACAACCGCTACAATTTTTTGTTAACCTATTATGTCTGAAAATTTAATTTTTGTTTACGCGCGCGATCGCTAATCAAGTGTGTTTTTGATCACAACAAAAGATTGCATTATTAGCTAAATCAAGCCAATATATAAAAGTATTCAACTTTCCAAAAGTTTACGAAGGCAAGATCCAATGTCTTTTGAGTTTTTATCGCTAGAGACTATTCAGCAATTTGCCCATGATTACGGTTATTGGGCAATATTTCTGGGAATTTTACTGGAAAACCTGGGAATTCCTCTTCCAGGTGAGACGATTACGATTGCTGGCGGGTTTTTGGCTGGTAGTGGGGAACTGAATTACTGGTTTGTGCTCGCAAGTGCGATCGCCGGTGCTACAGTTGGGGGAAATTTTGGTTATGCGATCGGTAGATACGGCGGCTGGCCACTACTGCTAAAGCTAGGACAAATCTTCCGCTTTCGAGAAGAACAACTGTTTGACTTGAAAGAAAAGTTTAGCGAAAATGCAGCTAAAGCCGTATTTTTAGGCCGATTCATCGCACTGCTACGAATCTTTGCCAGCCCCCTAGCAGGAATAGCAGAAATGCCCTTTTGGAAATTTTCGCTATTCAACATTCTAGGTGCAGCCAGTTGGGGATCTGTAATGGTAAGTTTATCCTACTTCTTAGGACAAGTTGTGTCTTTAGAAAAGTTAGTAGCTTGGGCCGCTCAATTTGCAGTAGTTGCCTTACTATTAGCAGTTGCTTGGATTGCAATTCCTATTTGGTTGGAGTCACGAGACTTGGACAAGACTAAGTAAGATTGGAAGCGATTCCCCAAAAAACTCAATCTTCTTGTGGAACGGGCATCTTGCCCGTTCTTAAAAACAGTAGAACATTTGAGGTTAAACTTACACTTTGCAGCAATGTCAGCAACGGGCTAGAAGCCCGTTCCACAAATGATAAACTTTCTTCTGACTAGAAATTCGACACCTCTACGTTTATTATAATAGAAAAAAATCATGGGATACACTACAATATTTGACGGAAAATTTGATTTAAACAAGCGATTATTAGACAGTGAAGCTATTTACTTATTAGAGTTTTCTCGAACCCGACGAATCAAGCGAAATCCAGCGATTTTGCGAAATATTCCCGATCCAGCAAGAGAAGCAGTTAATTTGCCTGTGGGCGAAGAAGGCTGCTATTTTGTCAATGAAAAATGGGATGAAGATTCCGAAGTTTCTGTTGTTAATTACAACCGCCCGCCCAAGACTCAGCCCGGATTGTGGTGTAAGTGGATTCCGACTGCTGACGGCGGTGGGATTAAATGGAACGGCGCAGAAAAGTTTTATGATTATGTTGAATGGTTGCAGTATATTATCAACAATTTTCTTAAACCTTGGGGTTATGTTTTAAATGGCGAAGTAAATTGGCAAGGCGAAAGAGAAGAAGATACAGGAATGATTTTAGTTACCAACAATGTGATTATTTTCCCAGAAGATGCTGAGGAATTGTTGAGATATGCGGTGTCACCAGTATCAGTGCCAAAGTTTGTTTGGGATTGTTTCAAAACGATGGAAACGACGGGATTTGACCTGACTGATTGGGATGAGGTAATTGATAAAGCTGTGGAATTAGGACACGGGGAAGCTGCACTATGGATCAAGCCTAATTATGACAAATATTTTGATGGTTTGGAGCGCGGTTTTGAGTTTGAGGGAGAGGTAATTGAAACAACAGATGAGGATTTGTGAGCGGTAGTTTCGATTTGACTTATACTAATTCTCAAAATTCATGCAACATTAGCTGGTAGGGTGCGTCGCCACCCTTAACTCCTCAATCATAGCGAAAATCTCGCAGCGACGCACCTTACAAATACTTCGTTGTAGCCCGCAGATTCGGGCAAAAACTCGGTTTCTTTGGTCGTAGCGCGTTCAGGACTATATAATTGTAAGTACGATCGTCCAAGGATGTAATATGACAACATCAACAGAAATTCGCGAAGAAGTAATTGAAGACAAAGTTGAGGACAAATCACAGATATACTACTCTCCTGAAGAGTATTTAAAGCTCGAAGAAGTGGCAGAGTTTAGAAGTGAATATCAGGATGGCAGGATAATCCCTATGACAGGCGGAACACCGAATCACAATCGCATAGCTGTTAATTTTGGCGGTACACTGAATTTTGCTACGAAGGGACAACCATATGATGTATTTATAAACGATTTGCGTTTATGGATACCGTCTAAGCGGGTTTATACTTATCCTGATGTGATGTTGGTTGCGGGGAAATTGGAGTTTGCTGAGGGTAGGAAAGATACGATTACTAATGCGGTGATGGTGGCTGAGGTTTTATCGCCATCAACGGCGGATTATGATAGAGGTGGCAAGTTTAAACTTTTTCGTTCTATTCCTAGTTTTCGGGAGTATGTTTTAATCGATCAATATGAGATGCACGTTGAACAGTTTGTGAAGACGGATGATAATAAGTGGATTTTGTCTGAGTATGATGGTGCTGATGCGATGTTGAAATTGAGTTGTGTGGAGTTTGAGATGCGGTTAGGTGATATTTACGATCGCGTGGATTAGGAAAATATTTCGATAGTAGCGCTATAATGATTGGTAACTAATGACAAATGACTAATAACTATGGTACAGTTAGCCGCAAAAGTCTCCGCTAAGGAGTTAGCAAATTTAGCCGTAAGTTTGATTCGGAAAACAGGTTGTGAATACGGTGATGTGCGTTTTTGTAGTTATCGAAGGCAGAGTCTCTACGCGCGCGATCGCTCTTTAAGCAATATCTCTGATAATGTTAGTTCTGGTTTTGGTGTGCGCGTACTCCTCGATGGTGCTTGGGGCTTTGCTGCGAGTCACAATCGCACGGCGGCTGAGGTTGCCAGAATAGTCGCTTTGGCTGTAGAAATTGCTAAGGGTAGTCGCTTGACTCAACAGGAACCGGTGCGGTTGGTGCCAGTTGAAAAATATGTCGATCGCTACATTACTCCGATCGCCATTGACCCGTTTTCTGTACCAGTCGCTGACAAAGCCGAACTCCTACTAAATATTAACACACAACTGTTAGCTCATGGCGATCGAGGTATCAAAAAAGCTTATTCTTTTCTGCAATTCAACCACGAAGACAAGGTTTTTGCTTCCACCGAAGGCTCGCTAATCGAACAAACCATTTACCGCAGCTATCCGGGTTTTGGCTGTACGGCAATTGCGGGCGGCGATGCCCAAAGTCGCGAATACGAACGCCCGCCCTTAAATCTGGGTTACGAACATATTAACCCAACGGATTTGTTGAGTCAAGTAAATAGAGTGGCCGCCGAAGCAATTGAGAAAGTCGCTGCGCCAAAAATGCCTGCTGGTATTTGTAAATCCCTAATTCTTAAGCCGACCAATTTATTTTTGACCATCCATGAATCAGTCGGACATCCCACGGAATTAGACCGAGTTTACGGCTACGAATCTAATTTTGCAGGTACGAGTTTTGCGACTACTGACAAGTTAAATAAACTGCAATACGGCGCACCTTGGGTGAATTTTAAGTGCGATCGCACTCAACCGGCCGGCCGCGGCACAATGGGTTACGATGATGAGGGCGTAAAATCACAGGATTGGTACGTTGTCAAGGATGGCATTTTAGTTGATTATCTGACTGACAGAGAAACAGCATATCGCCTCGGACGTGCCACCAGCAACGGTTCTGCCTGCGCTGACAGTTGGTCGAGCGTGCCGATGGTCAGAATTCCCAATTTGGGACTGGAACCGGGCCCGGATGGCGGTAGTCATACTGCTACTTTGGATGAGATGATTGCTGATACGGAAGATGGGATTTTAATTGATGGTATTGGCAGTTTTTCGATTGACCAACAACGGCGTAATTTTCAATTCGGTGGCGATGCTTTCTGGAAGGTGGAAAAAGGTAAAGTTGTCGGTATGTTGAAGGATGTAACTTATCATTCGATGAGCACTGATTTCTGGAATAAAATAGATGCGATCGGGCCAGCTTCGGAGCGGGTACAATGTGGTACTAATATGTGCGGTAAAGGTGAACCGATGCAGATAGCTCAAATGACTCATGCTTGTGTACCGGTGCGGGTGAGGGATATTCAAATTGGGAATGGGTAATTGGGCATGGGGCATAGGGCATAGGGCATTAGTTAGTTGTTATTATTTGCGGTGCCCTGAGCCCTTCGACCCTTCGACTCCGCTCAGGACAGCGCTCCGCTCAGGATAAACGCAGTCGTTGGGTTATTTGTTATTTGTTGTTAGAGATAGTAAGCAATTCCCGATGCCCAATTCCCGATGCCCAATTCCCGATGCCCAATTCCCGATGCCCAATTCCCGATGCCCAATTACCCATTACCATCATGATATTAACAGAATCCCCCGCAATTTTAAGTGAAGACCAAGCCTTATCTTTGGTAGAAAAGGTGGTCAAACAATCCGAAGCCGAAGCAGTATTTGTCAGTCTTTCTACTGGCGAAGAATCTCTTTCCCGATTTTCGGAAAATCAAATCAGTCAAAACATCAGCAAAACTGTATTTAGCCTCAACGTTACTAGCTATTTCGGTAACAAAAGTGCCTCCGCTGCTGTGACAGATTTTGATGAAGATGCGATCGCCCAAACAGTCAAACGATCGCAAGAATTAGCCAAAATTGCCCCCGCAGACCCCGAATGGATGCCGCTGTTACCCCCTCAAACCTACGATTTACCCCCGGCGGCATTTGACGAAGCAACGGCTGCTGCATCGCCTTTAGAGCGGGCGGAAATGGTGCGACAAGCTTGTGCGATCGCCTCACAAGCAGGTGCGAACGCTTCGGGTACTTTGAGCGTTGATGCGTCATTGTATGCGATCGCATCGAGCACCGGACTCCGCGCCTGCAACCATTCTACAGAGGCGAATTTCGGCTTTACAGCCCGCATTGACAACGGTTCTAGCTGGACTGAAAGCACAGCTTGGAGTATTAGTCAACTGCCGATCGCCCAATTGGCCCAACAAATTGTCGATCGCGCGATCGCATCTCGCAACCCCCGCGAAATCACCCCCGGCATTTATCCTGTAATCCTTGATGGTGCTGCCTTTGCCGATTTGCTACCGTGGATAATTTGGGGGATGGATGCGAGGGCGGCGGATGAAGGGCGATCTTTCATGTCGATCGCAGATTCAGAAGGTAAACCCGCTGGAAACCGCGCTGGTGAACAGATTTTCAGCCCGATGGTACAAGTACAGCGCGATCCCGCTCATCCTTTATTGCGATCGGGTAATTTTTTCGGCGATGGATTGAGCAATAACTATTTGGAAATCATCAAAAATGGCATACCTCAAAGTTTATCTTATTCCCGGTATTGGGCCGCACAAAAAGGCCAAGAATCAAAAGGTGCTTATTACCCGATCGTGATGACAGGTTCAGACAAAAGTTTAGCAGATTTGATTGCTCAAACCGAGCGCGGAATTTTAGTCAGTCGAGCTTGGTATGTCAACTACGTCAATCCCAAGACATCAGAAGTAACAGGAATGACTCGCGACGGTACTTTTTGGATTGAGGATGGCAAGATTGCTTACCCGATTAAAAATCTACGTTTCAATCAAGTTTTACCTGATATGTTGCGGGATGTAGATGCCCTTAGCGAAGTGAAACGTTACGGTAGCAGCGTAGTACCAGGAGTGCGAGTTAAAGCATTTAATTTCACCAGTATTACTGACAGTTTGTAACTCCATATTTCCCATAATTTGTAGGGGCGGGTTCACCAACAATAATTGCCTAAAACCCATAATCTCCTAAACCCGCCCCCTCCCATCAAAGAAACCGGGTTTTTTACGAAAATATTCGTCGTAGTCCATAAATTCGGTAAAAACCCGGTTTCTCGCCCCCCACTATCAATAAAACATTAATGCAATCAAAAAATGCTACAATTAGACATCCGCGAAGTTAACAACCAACAAGAATTAGCAGAAATGTTCGATCAGCGGTGGCTGGTTTTGCGATCGCCCCTAGGCATGGAAAAGGGCAGTGAAAGGGACAATCACGAGGATGGCGCTGTGCATTTAATTGGAATGTGCGATCGCAAAATCATTGCTTCAGCCCGACTGCGAGAATTATCCCCAGGATTAGGAAATATTAGCTACGTTGCGGTACTTCCTGAATTTCAAAATCAGGGAATTGGCACTAGATTGATGGAAGAATTAATCACAAAAGCTCAAGCAAGAAATCTTAAAACTTTAAGACTTAAGTCTCGAATTAACGCCATTAAATTTTATCAAAGAATCGGATTTACCGAACAAGGCGATTCCTCTGATTTCCTGGGAATTCCGCACATATTTATGCAGTTAGAAATTCAACCATGATGCCTGTAGGGGCGGGCGATGCCCTGAGCGGAGCGCCGTCCTGAGCGTAGTCGAAGGGTCGAAGGGTTAACCAACAATAATTGCCAAAAACCGACAATCTCAAAAACCCGCCCCGGCTTATGTATTGTGCGCGATCAATAGGACAAAATCTTACATAGCTTCGACCATTTTTGCCATCGAAATAACAGGAGAGACTACAAACATTAACTCGTCTTTTTTTGAGTAAAAATGGAGATTTTCTACAGAATACTTCACAAACTCCGACTCTTTTTGAGCACCACAAGAACCTTTGAGTCGAACAGTTTTGCTTTCATCCTTCACCAAATCAGCGCGATAAGTATAACTACCATCACCTTTATCAAAAGTAATTTCAGCCAAGAAAGCATCATTTTTTATATCTGAAGCGATAATTTTGCTGGCGATTTTATAATTAAACCAATCCCACCCATAAAGCATGATTAACTCTCTCTCCAAAACTTGGATAGGGCTTGACAAAATTCCCCAACCACGGTAAACTTTGTTCAAGCATTCGAGATCGCCAGTCCGCGTTAGAACAGATTTGAACGAAGTGCGATCGAGATTTCCGTAATATCTCCCATCAGTCAAATCGATCGCAGTCGGTGCCATCCGATGTCCCCCAATATGACTAGATTTCCAAATACGAACATCATCCAATTCTAACTCGGAAGCTAAAGCCACTGCTTCGGCATAAAAAGGATTGCCATATCTCGCACAGCACATATCGTGACTACCGTGAGTGCAAACCAAAATATCTCTACTTAACTTGTTTAGAGTTTCGCAATCCGGGATTTCTCCAGTCAAATAGCTGTTGACAATTTGCGCTACTAGATCTATACTATCTACATTAAATTCATGTTTTTCGTAACCGCCAAAAAGCTCTTGGTTTTTCTTGTCATAAATCAAGACTTTGCGCTGATTCGCACATTTAGTTCGATCGTTATTTATCAACAAAAAGCGAACTTTTTGTTTTGACTGTTCTACTTCCTCGACCAAATCCTTGAGATTCTGCGGAATTTGTTTAGAATTCAAAGCTTCCGACTCCCAAGGCAGGTAACATTCAATCAATACATAGGTTTGGTAATTACTCGCTGTCCCAATAATATCCTCTTGAGCGCGTTTAGCAGCATCAGCACAAAAAAACTTATCCATTATTCTTTACCTCATTGTTAGTTATTTGTTAGTTCCAATGCCCAATGCCCAATTCCCAATGCCCCATTCCCCATTCCCCCAATAACAAATGAATCAATATTTTGCTACAGTGGCGCGCGGATTAGAAACTATTGCCGCCCAAGAATTAGAACGATTGGGAGCCCAGGATGTGCGGCCAGATTTTACTGGGGTGTACTTTGCGGGCGATCGCACTTTATTGTACCGCGTCAATCTGTGGTCTAGAACAATTTTTCGAGTGCTAATGCCGATCGCGGAATTTCAATGCTACAACTCAGATATGCTCTACGGCGCAGTGCAGAGAATCCCTTGGGATGAATACCTAAATCCTGATAATACTTTAGCAGTCAACTGTACAGGTGGCAACGAAAAGTTAAATCATACTCACTTTACAGCTTTGCAGGTGAAAAATGCGATCGCCGACCAACAGCGCCATCAATTCAACAAACGTTCGAGTGTCGATGTCGAAAATCCCGATTTGCTGATTAATATTCACATTCATCGCGATCGGGGTATCTTAAGTTTAGACAGTTCTGGTGGCAGTTTGCACAGACGGGGATATCGGCCGGCGATGGGGATGGCACCATTAAAAGAAACCCTCGCTGCTGCTTTGTTAGACATGGCAGAATGGACACCAGATTTGCCGTTTTTAGACCCGATGTGTGGTTCGGGAACCTTGCCTTTAGAAGCGAGTTTAAAGGCTTTGAATATTGCACCAGGATTATTTCGAGAAAAGTTTGGATTTATGACTTGGCGGGATTTTGACGAACCTTTGTGGGATAAATTGTGGGCCGAAGCCGAAAACAGCGAATTACCGGAACTTAAGCAAATAGTTGTAGGATGCGATCGCGATTCTGATATGTTAACCCAAGCTCGCATCAATGCACAACAAGCAGGTCTTGCAGGTAAAATCCAGTTTGCTCGAACCGAGTTATCCGAGTTGGAACCACCATCAGACAGTGGCGTTCTGATTTGCAATCCTCCCTACGGAGAGCGGCTGGGGGATGCGACGGAATTGGGAGAACTTTATAAAATGTTAGGAGATATTTTCAAGCAGCGTTTTAAAGGTTGGAATGCGTTTATTTTGACTGGAAATAAGGAGTTGGGGAAACAGGTTGGACTGAGAACTTCAAAGCGAATTCCAGTTTATAACGGTTCGATTCCGTGTACTTTGCTCAAGTATGAATTGTATTGAATATTTCGGGTAAATATTCAACTATATCTGACAAGAGTGCGTATTGATTAGAAAAGGTTAGGCAAAATGAAAATCTTTGAAGTAGACAGACACAAGCTCATATTGGGAGATGCTTTAGAAGTCCTTTCTAATGAAATTAAAGACAACTCAATCGATTTAATTTTTGCCGACCCTCCCTATAATATTGGCAAAGATTTCAATGGTTTTAAAGACAAGTGGGAATCTGAAAGCGATTATCTAGAATGGAGTTATACTTGGTTGAATTTATGTATTGACAAGCTCAAACATAACGGCAGCTTGTATCTGATGGCTTCAACTCAATGTATGCCTTACTTCGATCTATATTTGCGCGATCGTTTAACCATTCTTTCTCGCATAGTGTGGTATTATGACAGTTCGGGTGTCCAAGCAAAAAAATATTATGGTTCTCTGTACGAACCTATTTTATATTGTGTCAAAGACAAACGAAATTATACATTTAATTCCTCAGATATTCTTGTAGAAGCAAAAACCGGATCTGTCAGAAAACTAATTGATTACCGCAAGTCTACACCATCAGTATATAATTCTGAAAAAGTTCCAGGTAATGTATGGGAGTTTCCCAGAGTCAGATATCGTATGCCCCAATATGAAGATCATCCTACGCAAAAACCAACATCTTTGTTAGAAAGAATTATTAAAGCAAGTAGTAATGAAGGAGATGTCGTATTAGACGTATTTTCTGGAACTTTTACCACATCATTTGTTGCCAAACAGCTTAATAGAAAGTCAGTCGGAATAGAATTACAAGAAAAATATGTAAAAATAGGATTAAATAGGTTACAGATTACTCCTGACGACAATCAGCAGGCTCAAATCTCCGAAGTCAATGCAGTTGCAAGTTCACCAAAACAGCTAACACTCAATTTATAATTTTAATAAAATGGAACACGAATTTACAAAAACAATTAAGAAAATTTCACAAGAAAATTTTGGTGATTCTGGTGAGCAAATATTTAGTGGAAGCGAGCTAATTCAATATTTGAATATCAAAACTAAATCTGTAAATAAAGGCTCAAAATCAAGAGGAAGTTTTGCTAATTTATACGCTATATATGTTTTAGCTGAAGACTATTTTTTAAGAGGTTTTCATCAAAACGAGAAATATTCAGATTATGAAGGTGCAGTTTATACAAATATTTTCAAGAGACAGCGCGAATTACCGTTTGGAAAAAAGCTTCAGAACCATGCTTTGAACCACAGACTTAATGAAGAATTTAAAAGATATTTTCCGACTTGTGACTTTATCCCAATTCTGAGAAATTCAAAAACTAACAGGTATTGGTTTAACGAAAACTTATTAAAAGTGAAAATTCAGGAAAATGTACATAATATAGCAGAAACAGTAATTCAAATTATTGACGCTTACGTTGAAGCTAAGAGAGATAGCTTTGAAAAATTTCTTCAACTTTGTAAAGATGCCCAAGCATTGACAGAGGGTCAAGTAATAGAATTTATAAAACAAATAGTCGCGCCAACTGTAGATGCTAGAATATTCGAGATCGTCAGCTACAGTATATTAAAATACTACTATAGTGACCAATCGATTTATTGGGGTTATGAGGTTGATCAGCTCCAGCAAGAAAATTTAAAACTGTTTAAAACAGGTCGGACAAATGCAAATGATGGTGGAATTGATTTTGTAATGAAGCCTCTGGGACGGTTTTTTCAGGTGACAGAAACTGTAGATATGAATAAATATTTCCTAGACATTGATAAAATTGAAAAGTATCCGATAACATTTGTAGTTAAATCTTCAGATTCTGATATTGAAATTAAATCTAAAATTGAAGTGCAAGCTCGAAAACAGTATTCAATAAATGCGATAGTTTCACGTTACATGGAATGTATAGAAGAAATAATTAATGTTGCTATTCTTATAGAAAGATTTGAAGAGGCTGTTGCCAAAGGATATTTAAATAATATGTTGAACGAAATTATTAAGCAGAGCAGATTGGAATTTAATTATGACGATGAGGAAGAAAGTCTGGAAATTGAACTGTTAGACAGTTCTATCGAAGATGAATGATTCAATTTAACTAGGTTAAATTTGTAATAAGGACTTTTCGTCCTTACTACAAACGCAACTCATTACTGAGAATTAATGCTCGATTTTCAACGAAATAATCTTGTCACCTTTGCGGATAGCATTGACTACAGACATATCCTCAGTTTTGCCAAAAGTCGTGTGAACTCCATCTAAATGCGACTGGGGAGAATGGCAAATAAAGAATTGGCTACCACCAGTATTTTTGCCTGCGTGGGCCATCGATAAAGTTCCTGCTAAATGTTTGTTGGAGTTGATTTCGCAGTTGATTTTGTAACCAGGGCCACCTGTTCCAGTTCCTTGTGGACAGCCGCCTTGAACCATAAAGTTATTAATGACTCGGTGAAAGGCTAATCCGTCATAAAAACCTTTTTCTGCCAAATCAACAAAATTCTTGACTGTGTTAGGCGCATCTGCATCAAACAATTCCAAATTGATTGTGCCTTTGTCCGTTTCCATAATCGCACGGGTCATAATTTTTCCTTACTTTCTAAGATGAGTGTTTTGTCTGCGTCTGAATTGCGGACTTCGCTTTTATAGCGCCCAGTTTCAGCCTGTCGCTAGATTTGAGCTTCTGGAAGTTTAGCATACTATCGTAACTCTCAATTGCTGGTAACTTTTTTGCGATCGGCTTCTTCCTGAAAGTCGCCCATATTAAAAATGAAAGGAACCCGACTAGAACCGCTGCCCATAACCAAAACTTTTGGCATCTGAGCTCCACCACTTCTCCAAGCTTCGATAGCCTCCTTTTGCAGCACTAAATCACCGCCCTGAGCCTTTAAAGTTTCAGCCAAAAGCCTTTGAGCTTCCGCCCTACCTTGAGCGCGGTTAATATCAGTTTGAGCTTCTTGTTCAGCTTCCTGAGCAACATAAACAGCTCTTTGCGCCCGCTGTTCTGCTACCTGTTTTTCCTCAACCGCTTTCGCAAAATCTGCGGAAAATCGAATGTTGACAACGCTCGTATCAAGCACGATTACATCATACTTTGATAGCCTTTCCTTCAGCGCAGCATCAAAGTCTCGCTTCAGTTCACTTCTTTGAGTAATAGATTGTTCCGCAGTTCTCAATGCAGCCGCTGTTTTAAATGCTTCTTGCGTCTGAGGAGCAATAATTTTTGAAACTATATTCTCCAATGTGCCTTGAGTTCTTCTGACATCAACTATTCTGTTAGGGTCCAGGCGAAAATTGATGGCAAAACTAGCATTTAAATCCTGAAGGTCTTTCGTAGCACTCTGGGCGGGAACTTCAAATTTTTGCACTGTTACATCATACACATCTACCTTGGATATCAGCGGAGGTCTGAAATGAAATCCCTCTAACAATGCTCCATCTGTGGCTTTTCCTAAAACGCTGACAACCCCTGCTTCACCTGGATTGATGACTACAAAAGAGTTGAAGCCTAGGAGCAGCGCGACTACCAATAAAATCCCAGCGATTGCTGATGATATGTTCTGGAAATTTTTATTTTTCAAAATACACGCTCCTTGTGACAAATCAATTATAGTGGTTAAAGTGATCAGATGAACAAATAATTTTAAACTGCTAATTCCCCGACTTTTTTAAGAAGTCGGGGATCTGGGTATTAGCTTGGAGTTTCCTTTGAATTAATTAGTTTTATAATTTTTCTCAGTCCAGCAGCGCGGCAAAACTTCGCCGGAGGGAAATATTAATTTACCCTTGGGAAAATTTGCTGGTTCTTGCTCTTCTTCACCTGCTTGATTTCGCCCCAATACTTCATTTTTGGCAGGGCTGATCAAACCATCGATATCGAGAATTTCTACCAAGTCGCCTGATTCTTTTTCTTGTAAAAGCATAGTCTCTCCTGAAAAATCTAATGGATATTGTTTAACCTTAAACTTATACAATATATGTTATCTCTATCCGAGGTATAATTTGTAAATCTATCTTTCGGCTATTTTCAATAGTAAAAAACAATTTGATGCCATGTGGGATAAAATTAGCGCGCATATCTCTGAAGTAACGGGAGACAAATTTGCGATCGACAATCGCCGTTCTGTCAGCGGCGGCTGCATCAATCAAGGCTATGCTATCAGCAGCACTTCCCGCACTTATTTCGCGAAAATCAATCAAGCTTCCCAAGTCGCGATGTTTGAAGCTGAAGCGCTGGGTTTGCAGCAAATGCGGGAAACGCAGACGATTCGAGTACCTGAGTCGATTTGTTGGGGAACCGAGGGGAATTCAGCTTATATTGTGCTGGAATGGCTGGATTTGGGAGGGCGCGGGGGCGATTCAGCTTGGGATAGCTTCGCTTCACGAGCTGGGGAGGAAATGGGGCGTAAACTGGCTGCAATGCACAAATGCACCCCCCCCAGCCCCCCCTTGCTAAGGGGGGGAGAAGAGCCTAATGCGGGCTTATTGAGGGGATGTTTTGGTTGGGATAGGAATAATACGATCGGCTCAACTTTACAAATTAATCATTGGACGGCAAATTGGGCTGAATTTTGGGCGGAACATCGGATTGGTTATCAGTTAAAATTAGCCAATAGTCGGGGTGGTCATTTTCCGCAAGGGGAACGTTTATTAAAAGTAATTCCTGAATTGTTAGCAGATTACGAGCCTGAACCTTCGCTGGTTCATGGGGATTTGTGGGGTGGAAATGCGGGGATAATGCCTGGGGGGGAACCGGTGATTTTTGACCCAGCGACGTATTTTGGCGATAGGGAAGTTGATATGGCGATGACGGAGTTATTTGGCGGGTTTCCGGCTGCATTCTATCGAGGATATAATCAGGTTTGGCCTTTGGATTCAGGGTATGAAAAGCGCAAAACTCTTTACAATCTATATCATATTTTGAATCATTTTAATTTGTTTGGTGGGAGTTATGACTCCCAGGCGAATCAGATGATTAATCGAATTTTAGGTTAAAATTTAAGCAACTCAGGACACGGCATTGCCGTGTCCTGATTTCTGCTTGGTGGTTGAGACTTTATTTTTGCTTAGCAGTTGCTTTCTTCTTGGCTTCCTTTTCCGCTTTTTTAGCGTTTCTTTCAGCTTCAAATTTGGCGAACTTGGCGATCTCTTTTTCTTCCGCTATTTTATCGAGATAGTAGTGGTAATCTCCGAGATAAGGGCGAAACTCTCCATCCCGGATTTCGACTATTTTGTTGGCGACTTGGGAGATGAAATAGCGATCGTGCGAAACGATCATGACCGTGCCATCATAATTCTTGATGGCTTCTTCCATCATCTCTTTTGCTGGAATGTCGAGGTGATTTGTCGGTTCGTCCAAAATCAGCAAATTCACGGGAGTCAATAGCATCTTTGCCAAAGCCAGACGTGCTTTTTCTCCACCACTTAAAGCGCTAACGTTTTTGTATACTGTTTCGCCAGTGAACAAAAAACGGCCCAAGATAGTCCGAACTTCTTCGTTTTTCCAGTCGGGAACTTCGTCGTGAATCGTTGCCATCACGCTTTTATTCAAATCCAAGGCTTCGGCTTGATTTTGTTCAAAGTAACCGGGAATGACGTTGTGTCCTCCGAATTTAACAGTGCCTTCTGTCGGGGTTTCTGAACCCATAATCATTTTTAACAGGGTGGATTTGCCTGCGCCGTTGGGGCCGAGAAAGGCGATGCGATCGCCTCTTTCAACTAATAAGTCGGCACCCAAAAATAGGATTTTGTCGCCGTAGCTGTGCACCAAGTCTTCAATGATTACGACTTCGCGGCCACTGCGGGGTGCGGGGGGAAAGCGGAAGTGTAAAGTTTTTAAGCCGCCGGTGGGGGCTTCGATGCGTTCGATTTTATCTAGTTGTTTCTCGCGACTTTTCGCTTGGGTACTGCGAGTGGCGCTGGCGCGGAATTTTTCAACGAATGCTTGCTGTTTGTCGAGTTCTTTTTGCTGGTTTTCGTAGGCGTTGAGTTGGGCTTCTCTGGCTTCGGCTTTTTGTAGTAAGTATGAGGAATAGTTGCCGAGATAGGTGCTGGAAACACCACGTTCGGTTTCGACGATTTGGGTGCAGAGGCGATCGAGAAATTCTCGGTCATGGGATACGATTACCATTGGGGTTGTTAACCCTCTGAGGTATACTTCCAGCCATTCGATGGTTTCTAAGTCGAGGTGGTTGGTAGGTTCGTCTAGTAGCAGGATGTCGGGTTTTTGGAGCAGAATTTTGCCCAAACTCATCCGCATTTGCCAGCCGCCACTGAAGGCGCTGACTAGCCGATCGCTATCTTCTGCTTCAAATCCGATTTCTGGTAAAATCTTCTCGATTTGGGCTTCTAAACCGTAGCCGTTTAAGCCTTCAAATTGTCTTTGTAAGCGATCCATTTTGTGGATCAGTTCGTCGAGATTTTCTGGGGTGGAGTTTTCCAAGTCTCGATGGACTTCCATCAGGGATTCGTGAACTTCATTGGCTTCGCTGAAAGCGCGCCAAAATTCCTCTTTGACGGTGCGGGTGGGATCGATTTCAAATTCTTGGGAGAGGTAGGCGATGTGGAGGCTGGCGGGGCGAATGACTTCGCCTGCGGTGGGTTCGATTTCGCCGGCGATGATTTTGAGTTGGGTGGATTTGCCGGCACCGTTGACGCCTACTAAGCCGATGCGATCGCCTGGTTTGACTTCCCAGGTGACATCTTTGAGTACGACGCCTGTGGGATAAATTTTACTGATGTGTTCGAGTCGCAGCATTGTTGTGGGGGCTGGGGAAGGGGATGTAAGCGCGGGGAATGGGATGCCGGCGCTGAGGTCGTGTTAATCTTAACAAATTTTAAAGATTTTTAGCGTATTGTCGGATTTTGATTTGGTGGGAGTTACGGGAAGAAACCGGGTTTCTGCGAAAAATCACTGATTTTCAACTAGATATCTGGGAAGAAACCCGGTTTCTGGCTTCGATTTGGATGTGGGTGCAGGAATATTTGGGTGAGGTGGGGTGATCGTGTTGTTTCAGATTGAATTTCTCGAATAATGGTTGAGACTTCTGCACATTATAATAGTCAGTGTCAACCTCGATAGCAAAAGAGAGCGATCGTGCCAGCAAGAGACATTTATCATCAAGTTGTCAAACAGGGTCTGATTAAGGCTGGCTGGACAATTACCCACGATCCGTATCCATTGGCTTGGGCGAAGAGAAACCTATCGATCGATCTTGGTGCAGAACAGCTATTAGCTGCTGAGAACAACGATCGCAAAATAGCCGTTGAAGTTAAAAGTTTTATCAGAGAGTCTAGAATTGCAGATTTAGAGCAAGCTTTGGGTCAATACACTCTTTACTATGACATCTTAAAACGGAAAGAATCAGAAAGACAACTGTATCTTGCAATTCCACTAAATGCTTTTACCGAGCTTTTTGAAGGACAAAAATTTGGTCAGATTTTGCTAGATAATAACCGCCTAAATCTTGTTGTTTTCAACCCAAAAACAGAGGAAATAGTACAATGGATAGCTTAAATACTTATCGCCAACTTGTTAAGCAGCTCCTGACTGAATACGCTGAGATTCCCGTTTGTGAAAGTGGGACGCAAAACGCCACAATTTTTGATTTGGAAAATGACCACTATATGTTAATAAATATAGGTTGGTTTAACGACCAGCGCATTCACCATTGCGTGATTCATATTGATATTATTGACTCTCAGGTGTGGATTCAAGCAAATAATACCGATCGCCTGATTGCTGAGGAGTTAGTTGCAGCGGGAATTCCGGCTAAATCAATTGTTTTGGGGCTTCAACCGCCTGATGTTAGACCTTATACTGCTTATGGAGTTCCTTGTAGGGAGCAGCAGCGAGAATCCTTGAAAGTATGATGGAGTGGAAGGGATTTGAATGGGAGGGCGATCGCACTTCAAAAACCTTTAAAGCAGGCGATGGGAGAAGGTTGTAGAAAGGCGGGGGTGAGAATGTGCGATCGTATTTGGAGGACTCGAAAAAAAGTGATAAAATAGAGTTGAGCAGTAAACAAAATCCATGCCAAGGAAAATTAGAGAGTTGAAAGTTCAGATTGCGCGTGAAGGTTTTGTTTATCTACCCAAGCGCGGCAAAGGTAGCCATGAGCGTTGGCGACATCCAAGGCTCAAAAAAACGCTGACAATTCCCGGCAAAGATGGAGATGATGTGGCACTCTACCTAGAAAAGCAGTTAGCACAGTTATTAAGTGAGCTGAATGAGTTAAGGGAGGGCGAGGATTTATGAGTCGATACAGTATGATTGTTCAATGGTCTGATGAAGATCGGCTTTTTCTACTCACGATTCCAGAGTTTGCCGATCGCGTGGTGATGCCTTGCACTCACGGTGAAACTCGCGAGCAAGCAATTCATAACGGCGAAGAAGTGATTGAAATGTATTTGGAAGCTTGGCAAGCAGAAGGTGAATCTATCCCTGAACCTAGTATGCTTCAAATTGCTTGTTGAATGCTATTGTAAAACTCTATTTGTGTGGTGGAGGAAAAGAGGGCGATCGCACTTTCTACTTCTTCTAATGCTTGCAGACTACCGACTTCCCAAGCGTGAGCGATCGCATTGGGGATGATTTGGGCTATCGAATTTCAAACACTTTCAAAGCAGGCGATGAGAGGTGCGATCGCCTTCAGCAAATTCCATTAAACTTGAGTAAAATAAGACAGCCATCATCTCCACAAAACCTAACTCACCATGCAAACTTCAACATTTGACAGTATTTTAGACGAGATCGAAACCTTGTCTATAGACGAACAAACTGCTTTACTTGTCATCATGCACCGGAGACTTAGCGATCGCCGTCGCACCGAAATTGCTGCTAACATTGCACAAGGAAAACAAGACTATCAATCTGGAAAGGTGTTTCGAGGTACAGTTAATGAAGCGATCGCGGAGCTAAACCGTTGAAAGTTATCACCACCTTTGCTCAATCATTTAAACGTGCCTACAAAGCCCTCATTCATCAAGCATTTCACTGTAATGGCACAAAATCATAACCAGTACCAGAACGAGAATTTTCATCGCGAATAATTTTCACCAGTTGAATAGGCCCATTGCGATCGCCTGTTTGCAAGAAATTCACTACTCCCGAAGCACCTTGAGCAGAGAAATTAGTTGCTGAAAGTGCTTTTTGGACACCACTGCGAGTGGGATTTTGTTGCAAAGCAGCAATCAATGCTTTAGTTGCATCATAAGCCATTGCGCTGCGCCAGTTGACATCTGCACCCCAGAGGCGATCGGCATTTTTAGTAAACTCAGCTTGAGAGTTTGCTTCTCCATGCCATGATACCGCTACCACCATATCAAGAACATTATCCTTACCCTGTTCTAAAGTATCTTTCTGGTAGAGACTATCTCCTCCCAGTAGTCGCAACCGACTTGGCGTAACTCGTGCTACTTTTAATGCTTGATCGCGGTATTTAGAACTTGGAAATAAGGCAACGACTTCTGCTCCCAGATTCATCGCTTCTTCAAGATTATCTTTAGCTTTGAAGGTGGAGCTTGCTAAATCAAACTTTTTTACTATTTTTCCTTGTTTATTCTGGAGAGCAGTTGTAAACTCCTCCGTGAGGGATTTGCTATAGTCACTGTCAGAATTAAAAAATATAGCTGCTTTTTGCCATCCTTGAGTAGTCATGTATTGACCAAGGGATTCACCTGCTAACTTATCATTCGCTACTGTACGGAAAACATAATTGCCAAAACCAGAAAGTTTTATAGATGTGCTAGTCGGTGAAATGACTACAAGCTGACCTTTTTGGTAAACTTTTGCAGCTTCTAGGGTTGCATCACTACCAAAATGACCAACCACACCCAATACTGATGATTTTTTTACCACAGCATCAGCAACTTCAGATGCTACCTGGGGATTATTCTCATCATTAATAATGATCGCTTTTAAAGGTATACCTTTAATACCACCAGCTTGATTGATTTCATCCTGTGCTTGTGCAGTACCCCGCAGGATTTCATTAGCTATATCTGTATTGTGTCCAATGGGTACTGCTACAGCAATATTGTGAGATATTTTATTACCAATCCGGGCATTGTTCAGATAAATCAAAGTTTCTGGATCGTTCCGATTAATTTTCCGGGATGTGTCTAGTGAGTTAACAGCAGTGGTAAAATCTCCTTTGGCATAAGCTACAGCCCCAGCCCGCTTGTTAATAGCTTCTTTGTTGATAATTAATACTTTCTCTCCACCACTTATACGTTCTTGCTTGGATTGGCTTTGAGGTTTAACAAGAGGTGTTTGAACCATAGGAAGCTGAGCTAAAGACTTATCATTATCACGCAAAATAGTGCGCTCATGGCTAGGACTTAAGTTAGTTTGATTAATACCTGATTTTGAACTCCAAGTAGAGACAAGGTAAAACATTCCTATACCAGCGATCAGAAGCATTACAAATCTTCCCACCTTATTCTCCCAGATCGGAGTCAGTATTTTCGAGAAAACAAATCCAAATACAGTTATACAGAACCAGAATATACCTGCGATTACGGCTCCAAAAGGATTTTCATCCATCATATATCTCCTATGTGTATTTTTTGATATAAATTACTGGAAAAGAGGTTGAATTTGTAGCTCTTTTTGTAAGCGGTGGTTCAAATCTATAAAAGCCGTTTCTGCCATTTTATCAAAAATTTCCTTGTTAGAAGATCCTTCGTCCACAGAAAAGCTGTCAGCAGGAAAGGATGAAAATTGAATTTTTCTAACAGACGTTTGATTGATAGAAATATTAATATTCCAATCTACTGCAATTCCCCTAAATCCCTGGCTCAATTGAATAATTCCTTGTTTAGCATATGTAGATTCTGTATGTTTTACAACATAAGAAATATCAAAAAATACGTGTCTTTTATTAGCCAACTCTCCTTTGATAAAAAAGAAAACATCGTTGGATATGATTTGAGAAAAGCTATGGTTTAATTGTTGTACAATCAGGTTTTCTAAGTTGTCTAAATTTTCAGACAAGAAATTTTTGTAAGGTGAAAAAAGCGTAAATTGGCTACCTTCATCATTCAAAAATGTTATGTCATCCCGATCGAGTTCATTCCTCAAGTTAAAAGAAACGTATAACTCTCTTTTTTGGGCATTTTTTAAATATGTTAGAATTGCTAAGACTGTTCGATCGCTCCCACCAGACTCAACATACTTTTCTATAGCTTTTTTGAATTTCTCCCTAACTTTTACGTATTCTGATAAGCTAGGAATAGAAATTAACAATATAATAATCGCTCCTATCCCGAACCAATGAATGATTCTGGCAAACCAAAGTTGACCGTAACTCGAATAGTATGCAACTTGGAATCTTACTTCAGGTACAGCAGAAGGGCTAGATGCCTTTAATTCTTTGCCTATAGCTAAAGTGGCTGGAAAACGAACTACTATATATTCCTTAAAATTTTTTGTTTCTTGGTTCGCTGCGATTATGAGTGTTGGTGTGATTTCATACACCTGAGATGTAGTTGTTTGATTACCATTTTTCTCTTCATACTGTGTCAAATTTACTGTAGCATTACGCCCTTTAACTTTGAGCTTATTTGAGACATCTACTTCCCAGTCATTGAGAATAATTTTTTCTATCCCTGGCTTTAGTTTAACGTAGCGATCTCCTCCCGTATCGAATCTCAACAAAAATGATCCTTCAACCGCCTTAGACTCATTGCTAACGAGTTCGATATCTACTGTTGTATTTCTATTCACTTTAGAACAGCCGGAAACAGCAATTAACATCATTACTGTAATTGACGGAAATATCCAAAGTTTAATTTGTTTGAGCATTACTGACTTCATTATCATTATTTTTACTTATCTGCTCTTGCAATAGTCAAGCGTTCCCTTTAAATAAGACCTGAACCCTCCAAACCAAGTCCCCCAAACCTGTAGCCCTTGACTGCTGCCAATAAAAGAGTTCACTGTACCTTGCCACTGAGTGTCATTAGTAGGAAGTATCATTCCATAAAAGTCACAGGATAGAGGTTGATTCGGTACTATCTCAAAAGCACTGAGTTGCACTCCCTGTCTCACAGCTTCTCCTATCAAAAGAATACTATCTCCAGCAAATGCAGTAACTTGACCGTTCATTGCAGCACTTACACCCTCACTTCTTTCAGAAAACTGCTGTATTTCAGCTTCAGAATATGCTTGGGTAACTGAACGTATATTGGTTGAGCCTCGAAGTACACCAAGCCTCGCATTTTTCAAGCTAGTATTTTTGTTAGCAGCCCTTACAATAAATTGCGTCCCCGTGACAAAAAATGGATCTGAATATTTAATGTTTTCCTGTACTTCCTTTTCTCGACTAATTGTATTGGGGCCACACTCAATATGTACCGTCCCATCTCGAACTATTCCCTCGCGGGTTGAGAGCGTAGATGTAACGGCTCTGACACTAATAGAAGTATTCATTTGTTTGCTCAAACTGCTTGCTAGAGCATTGGCAAAGCCTGCACAATAGCCTGTCCAATTTCCTGAACTTTCATAGCCAAAAAACACAGCATCTTTTCTGATCCCAACTTTTAAAACTCTTGTTTGCTGAATTTCTTGCAAAACAGTCAGCGCCCAGCTTGCCGAAGGAAACAGGACTGTACATATAATGCTAGATGTTAGAAATATCAGTTTTAATCGTTTATTCATTATTCTGTATTAATACCTGTGGATCACTGCTCGCTAGCTATTAGTAAGATAATTTACCAACTCGATCTCATCTTTGTCAGTGATAAAAAGTGATAAAAAGTGATAAAAAGTAAGGACTTTCCCCAAATTCCCGAAAAATCCCCTCTCAGGTAGATGCCCCTAGAGTTAAACTCTTCTAAATAACCCCTCTCACAACCCAACTTCCTTGGCCTACGACAACACCTGCAAATATCTAGCAGAAAAATTCCCCGCCGCCTTCGTCCACTGGCTACTACCAATAGACGAACCCACCGACATTCAGGTACTCAAAACCGAACTAATTCAAGAACCCATCCGAGCCGATTCTCTCGTTTTCCTGCAAACGGATAACCAAATCCTACATCTAGAATTTGAAACCAGACCCTACTCCGACCCGCCGATCGCCTTCAGAATGCTAGACTACTACATCAGGCTCAAACGGCAATACTCCTGTGACATCAATCAAGTAGTAATTTTTTTGCAGCAAACAGCCTCAGAACAAGTTTTTGTATCCGAGTACACAGACACAAACACCCAACACGGCTATCGAGTTATTCGTCTTTGGGAACAAGACCCCGCTTTACTGCTGTCCGTCCCCGGCTTGCTCCCACTGGCGACACTATCCCAAACCAACTCGCCGCGAACTTTGTTAGAGCAAATCGCTACTCAGATTGCTACAATAGAAGAACCTACTCAGCAAGCGGATTTACTCGCTTGTACCCAAGTGCTCGCAGGTTTGAGATTTGAAAAAGACTTAATCAGACAACTATTTAGGAAAGAAACTATGCGCGGTTCTGTGATTTACCAAGAAATTCGCGAAGATGGCCTCCTTGAAGGAAGACAACTAGGCCTCCTTGAAGGAAGGAAAGATGAGGCGCTGTCGTTCCTCACTCGCCAGTTGACTCGACGCATCGGTTCGATCGCACCTGAAACCCGCGAGCAAATTCAGACTTTATCCGTAGAAGAATTAGAGGATTTAGGAGAGGCGCTGCTGGATTTTTCAGAAGCCTCAGATTTAACCAATTGGTTGAATGAACATCAGCCTTAATTGCTAAGATATAGCCTCTTATATTAATTTAATGGGTCGTTGCACATATCTCGATCCCCCTAAATCCCCCTTAAGAAGGGGAGTAGGGGTTGACTTTGAGAAGAGTCTTGTCCCCCCCTTCTTAAGGGGGGCTAGGGGGGATCGGGTTCTATGCAGCATCATAAAAAAATGGTATTATTGTCAAAACTTCACCAGATATATACTTTAAGGAAACTTAAGCCATGACCGTTGATGAAGCAATCGCGATCGCAGAAACAGTCCTTGATGGCGAAGGCTTAAACGACGTGCAAGAGCTCATCTTTAGACAATGCTGGGAAGGCCGATGTTCCTATGAGGAAATTTCTCAACTCTCTCAATATAATGATGAATACATAAAAGCGCTGGCGGCTAAACTCTGGAAACAACTCTCAGAGGCTTTTGATGAAAAAGTAAAAAAAAGTAATTTACGCTCTGTTTTTAAGCGATACTTACGGCGACATCAAGTGACATTACATCGAACTCAAGTTATTGGAGTTAATCTCAGCGGTGCTAATTTAAGTGGTGCCAGATTATCATTCGCAAACTTAAGTGAATCTGATTCGTCAGCAGATTTACACGGTGCAATTCTATCTGATTATCATACAGTATCAGATGGAATTATTAAGCCTGAAAACGCGCATAACCAGGGAATTTTGTCTAGCATAAAAGAACGGATTTATCACTGGAACGATCTGCGTTTTCACTGCGAAGAACAAGTGAAAATTGCCGAAGCGCTCGATCGCACTTCCGTCCTTTTCTTCCCCAACTCCAAAGCCCGCCTCACCACACCCGCAGGCCGACAAAACCAAGAACCAGATTTCCTCATCTTCCACCAAGGCAAATGGGGTATTCTGGAAATATGGCATCCAGATACAGAAAAAGATGAAACGCGCGATCGGCTGTTTGCATCTCACGGTATCAGCATCATCCACTATTGCGACGCCCAAAGATGCTGCGAAGATGCAGATCGCATTGTCCAAGAGTTTTTAGACATATTGAGTCAGGGATAAAATCAAAGAAACCGGGTTTTTCGCAGTTTTTGGGTGGTGTATCGATGTTATCGTAAAAAACCCGGTTTCTGGGCTAAGTTTCTGGGCTATAAATTATAAATACCGAGTTAATTGGACTCGATACCGTTCCTTCTTGGTAACAGCAACTTCCCCAATTTCTAATCTTCCCTTCCCACTAACAGCAATTAAATCTCCCGACTTGACATTATAACTAGCTTGAGTGATATCTTTCCAATTAACTCGCACATCACCACCGTCAATTAAATCGACCATTTTGCTGCGAGACATGGCGAATCCAGCAGAAGCGACAGCATCCAATCTCATTGATGCTTCAACTGTCACCATTTCTTTCTTTTTCGGTTCCCTAATTTTGAGTTCACTCAACTCAATGCGTCGAGTTTTGACTGTAACCGATCGCACTTGCTGCAAACTCATCTCCAAATACTCTACCATCTCAGGCATCACAATCGCCTGCGCGCCCCGTTCACCCAACACAATCACATCACCCGTTTTCTCTCGGACAATTCCCGTGCCCAACATCGCCCCCAAAAAGTCGCGATGAGAAGCTGTATCAAACAGGAAATTGCCAGCGATTTCGATCGCAGCCATGTCAACGCTAGCAGAGTCGATCGCAATTTCCGATCGCGTGATCGCCATTCTTTGTCTTTCCGCCTGGGGATAGCCACCCCAAGCCACTAACTCCACATCACTCAAACGCTTAAATACAACCTTAGCATCCGCCAATTCAGGAGGCGACATAAAATCAGTCAGAGTAACTTCCCAAGTTTTAATAGCTTGTTCAGCGCAATCAATCACTCGCGCCACGGCTTCGCGATTTTCAATACCTTTTAACAGTTCTTCTCTTTGCAAATTTGCCATAATTAAATCAACCTACAAAATATCACTTAAATCCAAAACAAAACCGGGCAATACATCCTCACCTGACAAAGTTGCAGGGGAATATATAATTTCCACATCTCTATCGGGGCGGGAGATTTCAACTTGTCTATTTTTGCGATCGAGCAACCATCCCAACTTTGCTCCATTTTTGATGTACACTTTCATTTTAGCCCGCAATTTTTCTAATGAATCGCTAGCCGATCGCAATTCCACTACAAAATCAGGACAAATCGGCGCAAATTTCTTTTTTTGTTCAGCAGTTAAAGCATCCCATTCTTCGCGTCGCACCCAAGCAGCATCGGGAGAAATATCTGAACCGTCGGGCAGTTTAAATCCAGTTGAAGAATCAAAAGCAAGTCCCAAAGGCTTATTTTGACGGCTCCAAAATTGAAGCTGAAAGCTTAGTTCTGAATTGCAATTACCAGTTTCGCTACCCGTAGGTGGCATAATAATTAAGTCTCCATTAGCAGTACGTTCAAATCTTAAATCCCGGTTGTTTTGACACAACCGAAAAAACTGCTCGTCAGTTAATTCGAGCGTCAATTCTAGAGGAGAAGGCAGGGCGATAGTTTGTAATTCCATAACTGTCTCCAAATATTACCTGAGTAGAATGACTAATAACTGCTGATTAATGCTATTTGTTACTTGTTTGATTGATTATTGGTTAGTTGTTCAATAACAAATAACCAATCACGACTAACTAATGACTAATGACTAATGACTAATGACTAATAACTAAGTCTCTGTATAACCTTGCATATTTTCCGGTTCAAACTGCTGCAAAATATTCGCAGCTTTCCCCGTCAAATCATCAGAACCCTTAACCGCAATCAAAAACTTACCAGCATTCAAACGGTTGCGGTAAGGTAAAGCGTCACCACTACCAAAAGCCATTCCGCCAGCGCCTCCCACAAACACACTACCCATCGCACCCGCGATCGCACCTAATACACCACCGATCGCATGATCGCCAATTTCCCCAGCCCAGGCAAAAGTCCTTAACTCAGTCATCAGACTGAAAGTAACACCAGCAATAAACCCAAAAGGTATCAGCCAAACAGCCATCATTTTAGCTTGTTTCTTCGCTTGCTGATTCGGGTCAATTAAGCCAAATTCATCAGCAGTTTTGTAGCCACGGCCCAAAATACTTACCTGTTTCATCGGTAAGCCTTCTTTTTCCAGAGCACAATAAGCAGCTTCGGCTTGCATTCGATCGGGCAGTACGGCAATAAGATAATTCATTAAACAAAATTCCTGATAATTCAGCTAAAATCCCTAAACTTTATTATAACCCGAAAAGACTTACTAGCTAAGCAGTTCGGGGATTTTAAGACAGTTTGAGTGTTCAAGAACTCCGAAACCTAAAGTATTTCAAGCAAAAACGGTCGGTCTGGACCAAATACAGATACAATTCAAACTGCACAAAGGCAAGTTTAAGCTGAGCTGTAAGATACTGCTCCAAGTTTAAGCCTCAACTTTGAGCTCGCTCCGCCTATTTTTACTGATTCCACTCAATTGCTTACTATGCCTAAAGTTCTAGTATCCGATCCGATCGACCAAGCCGGAATTGATATCCTCTCCCAAGTCGCTCAAGTTGACGTTAACACAGGACTCTCAGCAGCAGAACTGGTACGAATAATTCCAGATTACGACGCTTTAATGATCCGTTCTGGCACCCAAGTTACCAAAGAAATCATTGAAGCGGGCAACTTGCTCAAAATCATCGGCCGCGCCGGAGTCGGCGTAGACAACGTAGATGTCCCCGCCGCCACCCGCAAAGGAATTGTCGTCGTCAATTCCCCCGAAGGTAACACGATCGCCGCGGCCGAACACGCGATCGCCATGATGCTATCCATGTCCCGGCACATCCCGGAAGCCAACGCATCCGTCAAAAGTGGTAAATGGGAACGCAATCGCTTCATCGGCGTAGAAGTTTACAAGAAAACCCTCGGTATCGTCGGTTTGGGCAAAATCGGTTCCCACTTCGCCGCCGCAGCCAAAGCAATGGGCATGAAACTCCTAGCTTACGATCCTTTCATTTCTGCCGAAAGAGCCGAACAGTTGGGTTGTCGCTTAGTAGAACTCGAATTACTGATGTGCGAATCTGACTACATCACTCTGCACATTCCCAAAACCCCGGAAACCAAGCACCTAATTAACGCTGAAGTGCTGTCGAAGATGAAGCCTACGGCCAGAATCATTAATTGTGCTAGAGGTGGCATCATCGATGAAGCAGCCCTAGCTGAAGCGATTCAATCAGGGAAGATTGCCGGTGCTGCGATCGACGTTTATGAAAATGAACCCCTCGAAGCTGATTCTCCTCTGCGGAGTGTTGGCCAAAATATCGTGCTGACTCCTCACTTGGGCGCATCGACAGCCGAAGCTCAGGTGAATGTGGCGATCGACGTCGCCGAACAAATTCGTGATGTACTGTTAGGATTGCCCGCGCGATCGGCTGTTAACATACCAGGAATTTTCCCAGATTCGATCGAAAAACTCAAACCATACCTCCAACTCGCCGAAACCCTAGGCAACCTCGTCAGCCAACTAGCCGGAGGCCGAGTCGATTACCTCAACGTCCAACTCCAAGGCGAATTGGCCAGTAATCAAAGCCAGCCCGTAGTCGTTGCAGCCCTCAAAGGCCTGCTTTCCCAAGCCTTGCGAGAGCGCGTTAACTACGTCAACGCCAGCATCGAAGCCAAAGAACGCGGAATTCGCGTCGTCGAAACCAGAGACGCCTCCATTCGCGATTACACAGGCTCCCTGCGCCTCAATGCCAAGGGAACCCTGGGCGAACACACTGTCACCGGTGCTGTGCTTGGCGACAACGAAATTCGGATTACCAGCGTTGACGATTTCCCAGTCAACGTTGCCCCCACTCACCATATGTTATTTACCTTGCACCGCGATATGCCAGGAATTATTGGCAGAATTGGTTCCCAGTTGGGCAGTTTTAATGTCAATATTGCCAGTATGCAAGTAGGGCGTAAAATCGTGCGTGGTGACGCGGTGATGGTTTTGAGCCTGGATGACCCTCTGCCAGAGGGAATATTGGCTGAAATCATCAAAGTTCCTGGAATTCGGGATGCTTACACGGTGAATCTTTGAAATATTTGGGATTTTAGGTTTTGAATTGGGGGACTGATCCCGCCCTTGCTCCCAATCTAAAATCTAAAATCGCAACTTCTCAGTCTTTCTCCCCCAATCTACAATCTCAAATCTAAAATCTAAAATTTTTATGGCACATAGCTGGTGGGAAATTCAAGTTCTTTGCGATCCGGCATTAGAAGATATCATCTTCTGGCGCTTGGAAATGTTCGGCTGTGAGGGAAGTGTCAGTCAGATGAAAAGCAATTCTTGTTTGATGTCGGCTTACCTCCCCGAAGAAAAGGCTGGATTGCTGGATTTGGCCGCCCTGTCTTTGTGGCTGCGCCAAGATGCCCTGTGCGCGGGTTTACCTTTACCAGCTATGCAGTGGGATTTGATTGAGGAGGAGGATTGGGGCACTACTTGGAAGCAGCATTGGCAACCTCAAGAAATTGGCGATCGCTTTTTAGTCTATCCCGCTTGGCTTCCTTTGCCAAATAATCCCGATCGCATCGTTTTACGTTTAGATCCCGGTGTCGCTTTCGGTACTGGCGCTCATGCTACCACTCAACTATGTTTGGAGTCGCTGGAAATGCGTCTCGGTTTTGACGACAAAAAATATGTACTTGCCGATATTGGCTGCGGATCGGGTATTTTGTCGATCGGCGCAGTGTTATTGGGTGCCACAAAAGTTTATGCTTTGGATACAGATCCTTTGGCAGTGCGATCGACCATTAGCAACAGACAACTCAACCGTGTTAACCCACAGCAGTTGGTTTCAGAGCTCGGAAGTATCGATCGGCTAAAAGAACTGGTCAATGAGCCTTTAGACGGTTTCATGTGCAACATTTTAGCAGAAGTAATCATCGATTTAATCCCACAATTCACTTCAATTAGCAAACCCACAACTTGGGCCGTACTCAGCGGCATTTTGCTCGAACAAGCTAAGCCAATTGCTGATACTCTCGAACAAAATGGTTGGATTGTTGCTACTTTGTGGAAGCGCCAAGATTGGTGTTGTTTCAATATTCGGCGCAGTTAAGAATCTGAGATTTTTGATTAGGAATTGAGGTTTGCTGTCCTATTATAGCAACCGCCAAGGTGGTTAAGGCATTTATCTGATCGTTCCCTGAGCGGAGTCGAAGGGTTCATATCATTTCCGGTAGCATTGGACTCTATATCATAAAAAAGCTCGGTAAGTGGGAAACGAGCGAGTCTTTAGACCTGAGAGGGAAACGACTCGGCGGTTTCAACCGCCTTCAATCCCCCTTGTGAGGGAGAGGGGTATGGTTGCCCCTCTATGGAGATATGGTTGTCTCCAGACCCTTTCGGGTAATGTTCGCCTCGACCTGGTTATAAAGGCTTGTTAGACCTGCAACACTGTTTCAGTGACTTTAAAACTGTTTAATTGCAGATGACAGAGCGGAAA
>REAP01000050.1 GCA_004294385.1 Oscillatoriales cyanobacterium
GATGAGGATGTGAATTTTTTCATTCAGAATTTTAGCTGTGCTAAAATTCGAGAATGAAACAGCCCTGGGTTTAAACCCCTGTCTCCAGGGCGGGATGACCAATCAACTTGGCGGGCTGACAGCTTAAGTTGACACCTATGGGCATTGCCGTGTCCGACCTTGCTATTTAGTCGTTATCTAGACTTTCGTCAATTTGGCTTTCAGTTGGTATCGCACCGTCGCATAAACGGCTTTATAAGAAGCCTCAATATTGTATTCTTGCTGCAACCATTCTTGAATTTCTCCGTAACTCCTGAAGCCTTTTTGGGGGTCACTGAGGCGCACTGCTAAACTAGCACGGGCCAAAGGAGGAATTGCTGGCTTCCGGCCACCGCTGTGCTTTGTTTCGAGGAGTCCTTCAAGTCCATCAGAACGATACTTTCTCAGCCACCGCTGTACGGTGATTCGGTTCACTCCGATCGTCAGTGCCAATTCTTTAACTGTTTTAATTTGACAAATTTTGAACAGGTACAGTGCTTGGATTTTTTGAAAGCCACTTGCCGTTTTTTGTTCGGTTAATAAGCTTTTCAATTCTTCAATTGTCTCTGCGATGCTAAGTCTACATACTCCAGCCATACCAATTACCTCATGGGGATTAGAGATTTTTAATAGCTTTGCTTAACAAGGTTTGTTCCTAGGTTACTGTTAACTTTTGGCTTGCAGCTTAGCAATATAAAATCGATTTGCTTCAATTATATTGATGGACAAAAATACCATCAGTCCGACTGGTATTTAATTTCTTAACTATGATATGAACTATTTTTTGGTATTTTTTTAAACCTCATTATTGACTTTTTTGTACTATATAAAATCCCTGTTATTACCAATTTATTAGTGATTCTTGATGATTTATTTGCCATTTTCAGCCATTAACTGCCAGCAAATAAATAAGATTTATCATCACAGATCCTATCGATCGCATTTCAAAAATTAATCTACCGTTGCGATCGCACTTTTGTAGAGACTTGACCATACTCTGACAATGCAATCTGTTTTTTTTTGAGAAATGCTTAGAATTTAGCAATCTCATCCTTTGGTCGAAGTCGCGCCGAGTCAATCGATTTTAGATTTTAGATTTTAGATTGACCCCACGGATAAATGCTCTTTCTTGAGGATTTTCGATTTTGGATTGATTCCACGGATCAATCCGGGGGCTTGTACCACCTTTGAAATTCTTGGTCAATTTGCTAGTGACAAGATGCGATCGGCAAATGCCTGTGAAACTACTTGGTCGATCGTTAAGTTTAGTAAAACACGTAGCAGGTGGAATTGTCAATTTTTAACAGTACCACCCTACTATCGGCTATTTTCAGCAGCATACTGTGATCGCAAAAGCTGTTCTTATGTGATCTTACTAACACTGTCGAGTGATTATTGTCACACCAATAATCGGTAAACTCAACCACATACAAAAAAGTCACCTAATTCTTCACAAAATTTATGCACAAAAAAAGTATTTGCATCGACACGACTCCTGCAAAATAATCAGAGTTATTATTTTCTCCGCGATGTCAAGTAAGTCCTGTTACCCTGAAAACAAGCTATTTTAGCTATTAGGCCACAAGCCCCGCACGAAACGCTGTAGCGCCACAAGCGGTCAGCGTCGGGTAATTCACATTTAATATTTGAGATTTTGGACGGTTAACAATGAAACTCAGAATCCTCATGGCTGCAACAGTGCTGAGCGCTCTAGCCCCTCTAGCCCCTGCATCCGCCGAGAACATACAACACACGCAACAATTACTAGCCACCCGACAATGCCCCAACTGTGACCTCAACGGTGCTGGCTTAGTTTTAGCCAACTTAACAGGTGCTGACCTCAAAGGTGCTGACCTCAGAGGAGCCAACCTCAGCAGAGCCAACTTGTCTGGGGCTGACCTCAGCGGAGCCAACCTCAGCGGCACCAGTCTGTTTGGTGTCAACCTGACTGGCGCTAACCTGACTGGTGCCAACCTCAGCGGTGCCGACTTGAGAAGTGCCTACCTTAGCAATGCCAATTTGCTCAACGCTAATTTGACCAACACCCAACTGCTGGGAGTTCGAGGAATGCCAACTAACATTGGCGTTGCTGAAGACTTTTACAAACTCGGAGTCATTGAAGCCCAAGCTGGAAACTACAGAAACGCCGTAGATTATTACAACCAAGCTTTAAATCTGAAACCTGATTTAGCCGCAGTATATTTTGCTCGCAGTATGTCTCGCGCGGACTTGGGAGACTTCGCCGGCGCTACTCAAGATGCTGCAATAGCTAACAAACTGTTTACTACTCAAGGTAGTGTTCAAGGTCAAGAATTGTCCAAACAATTAATCGAAGCGATTGTAGCGCGGCAAAAGCCAACAGAACCACGCACAGCGGGCGGCGGCGACTTGATGAGTCTTCTGGGTTCCCTCAGTTCTTTCTTACTGCAAGTGCTGTTTTAATTCCAGGGTTAACGGTTGACTGTTAACGGTTGACTGTTAACGGTTGTACCGAAATTATCGTGGTCAGGGCAATTACCAATTACCCATTACCCATTACCCATTACCAATTACCAATTACCCATTACCCATTACCCATTACAAATCACTAATCACTAATGGATCGGAATTTCAATCCAGAATTCTGTACCTTGACCGGGAATAGAAATACACTTGAGTACCCCTTTGTGCTTATCTACGACAATTTGGTAACTGATAGAAAGTCCTAATCCTGTGCCTCGACCAACAGGTTTCGTCGTGAAAAAGGGATTGAATATGTGATGTACTAACTCCTTGGGGATGCCGTGACCGTTGTCTGCAATGCAAATTCCTACGGTTTTTTCGTCTATTAATTGAGTGCGAATTCGGATGCAAGGATTTGGAACATCGGGAATGAAACACTCATTGGTTCTCTTGAGATTTTCTGAATCGACAGGCAATTTTTGGGAGCTTAAATTGATGGTTGCTGCACTTAATGTCAGTCCTGGAAAATTCGTACCTCGTTCTATCTTTCGCATTTCTATGGCATCAACGGCGTTGCCGAGGAGATTCATAAATACTTGATTTAGGGAGCTAACATAGCAATCCACCTGCGGCAAATTCCCGTAATCTTTAATGATTTCTATGCTGGCTCGACCGGATGTGGTTTTGATGCGGTGCTGCAAAATCAATAGTGTACTCTCAATTCCCTCGTGAATGTCAACGTGATCTTTCTCAGCCCGATCGAGTCTAGAGAAATTCCGTAAAGATATAACTAACTGACGGATGCGTTCGACTCCCACTTTCATAGAGTCCAAAATTTTGGGCAAATCTTCGGTAAGAAAATCTACTTCGATCGCTTCTTCGCACTCGATAATTTCTGGATGGGGATTTGGAGTGTGCTGGCGGTAAAGTTCTACCAAGCAGAGCAAGTCTTTGGTGTATTCGTTGGCGTGGGAGAGATTACCGTAGATGAAGTTAACGGGGTTATTGATTTCGTGGGCGACGCCAGCCACCAGTTGTCCGAGACTGGACATTTTCTCGGTTTGAATCAGTTGGGCTTGGGTATTTTGCAGTTCGGTGAGGGCTTTGGCTAGCTGTTCAGCTTTTGCTTGATCGGCTGCGGCTGCATTTAGGCTGTCTTGATAAAGCTCTGCTTGGTGAATGGCGATCGCAGCTTGATCTGACAAATGTTGCAGCAATTCCTGTTCTGCTGTTTGCCAAACTCTCGCCCCGGAACACTCATGGACAATCAATAATCCCCAAATTTGGGAATTTTGGCCGATCGGGACTATTAAATTTGCCTTTACCTGCAAACTTTCCAAAAATTCGATGTGACAGGGCGTTAAATCCGAAGAGTAAATGTCATGAATAGCCCGTACTTTTCCTTCTTTATAGAAACATGATGAGCCTTCAGGAAAGCATTCTTCTGGAGATTTGATGCCTAAAATTGACCGCCACTCACCACGAACATCTTCAACAACTACCTCGCCTTGAGAGCCTGTGGCGAATTTGTAAATTACTGTGCGATCGGTATCCAGCAAACATCTCACTTCTCGGACAATAGTCTGCAATATGGTTGTTAAATCCAAGGTGCTACGGATTTGATCTCTGACTCGCGTCAATACTTTGGCAAAATCCAATGATTTTTGTAATTGAGCGGTACGTTGTTGAACTTGACGCTCCAAGTTTGCATTCAAATCCTGGACTTCTTGATGTAAAAGATATTGCTGAATTGCTGAACTAAATTGGCTGCTAATCGCTAAAGCTTGCTCGATTTCTTGCCATTTCCACTGAGGTGACTGACCTTTTTTAATTTCTTGCCAGACTTCAAAGGATTGTCTGGGAAGACTTTGTTGAACGCTGGTATCAAAGCATCCAGCCCAGGTTTTTGCGGTATCAATTTCATTGCGAAAAATGGTCAAGCAGCCGATTAGCTTCTGTTGGTAGTGGAGAGGAATTACTAGCAAGCCTCGAATTTTTGTAGCTTGGAAAGCTGGAACTAAAACTCTAAATTGAGGTTCTTTATATAAGTCTATAATTGTCCAAACTGGGAATTTTGAACCTGTACTGAGGGTAGTAGAAGTAGTGGAAGTATTGGCTAGTGCCAAGTCGAAAGTATCTTGATCATTGTTAAATCCTTGGCTTAGCCATTGTTGCCAAAGGGGATGAGATTCGATCGCACTTACTTGTTCCCAGTCAGGAAGTGTGGGTTGCTCCCCTGTGACGAATAGTTCAAAGGCTGAATCGGTAGTGGAATCAACTGGAGAAATTTGATGATTTGTAACAATTTGAAATTCGCCATCAATTTTGGGAGTCGATAACTTTTCAGGGCTGATTTTCGGGCGGCTGATGTAGAGTCTCCCGCCGCTGCCCTGCATCTCGGTGACAGTGGCTTCTAAAGCCTGTTCCAATTGAATGTTGCTTTGACCGTACAATAGGGTGGCAATGTGGCTGACGGTTGCTTCCAGGGCGGTTTGAGAGCGAGTTTGCTGTAGAAGCGTGGAATGACCGATCGCGATCGACAATTGATCCGCTACTAGCTGAATTACTTCTAAATCTGTTTGGTAAATCTTGCGGGAGGTGGAGTGGTGAGATACCAAAAGTCCCCAGAGTTCAATATGACTTTGGCTGTGATTCTCTGGATCATATCTCGTCAAGCACTCCGGTGATTGGCAAGTTTCTGTTTTGCTGTTTGCCTGTGCGTTCCTGCGGTGTAAAATTGGCACAACTACGGATGATTGCACTCCCATTGCCATCAAATAAGCTCTGTGACAGGGATCGAGTGTTCGGTGGTAAATCTCCTCAGTGGCTAAAGGTTGACCTGTTTCGGCTACATCCAAGGGACTTAGGGCGATCGTGCCCGAATTGACATCTACTATTGTCCGCTGACGTTGACTGACATACATTTCGCGGGCTTGGGGTGGAATGTCATCTGCTGGAAAGTTTAGTCCTTTCAAGGAAGGAAAATGGTTGCGATCGATCGATTCGGCCACAACTTCTCCGCTACCATCTGAACTAAATCTATAAATCATGATCCGATCTGTGTTCAGAAAAGACCGTACTTCTTCTACAGTGCAAGTTAAAATATCTTCTAATTCTAAAGATTGGCGGATGCGTTCAGTTATGCGACGTACCAAGACTTCTTTGTTTAGTTGATAATTTAGTCCTTCTGGTTTTTCGGTCAATTTCATAAATATCCTTTTTTGGAAATGTAATGTAATGTAATAATTATCAGAATTTTTCGCTGGATAGATGGGGAGGTTCCGATCTCAAAAATCGGACTCAAATTTAATATTTGTAGATTTTTGGATCGATCGCAGCTCGAACGAGATGATCCTCGCACTCCTGACTATTATTTTAATGATCTTATCAATTTCTCGCAATCTTAAAATTGTGTTACATTAATTATCAAAACTTATGATTTCTTATTATTGTTTTTATATAAATTTATATATCGACAATTAACTTAAAAATTAGAGTTTTTCTGAGTTAGCAAGGCTTTGGGAGATTTCGTGGCGCACACTCATCAGAATTTGACCCAAATGATTTTGCCCAGTTCGATCGCACCCGCAGCCCCAATAGTAATCTGTTGGTGAATTTTCGACAATCAGGCGATCGGCCGTGTTGAGGAGAACAAGTTGAATATCTGGATGGGTGATAAACTTAGTTTTAACCGCTTCACACATCACTGAAATTTTTACCGCTTCCCAATCAGCACGAACCCGGTACTTGGGATCGCGACCCAAATTAGCAGCTTCTTGAGGGGTAGAAACAGCTTGAATCATCGCAACTAAGCTTTGATCATCACTGGTGACAAATTTTTGAGCTTGATAGTAGTGTTCCACAGTCAGCCAGTTTTGACCGTTGATGCAAATACTGTGGAGTGAAAAATTAGAAAAGCAGCCGTAAGGCTCATCTACTTTATAAAAATAAATTATCATTCAATTTTAGTAGTCATTAGTTATTGGTTATTGGTTATTGGTTATTGGTTATTAGTTATTAGTTATTAGTTACTAGGAATTGGTTATTAGTTACTAGGAATTGGTTATTAGTTACTAGGAATTGGTTATTAGTTACTAGGAATTGGTCGTAACTAACGAATAACAATTAACAACTAACGAATAACCAATAACGAATAACCAATAACCAATAACAGTCAACAGTTAGCAGTGAACAGTCAACTGTCAACTGTCAACTCCTGACTTTTATACTTTCACGATATCCTTCTCTTTCGTACCCAAAACTTCTTCAATTTTGGCAATGTACTTGTCAGTCAGCTTTTGAACTTTATCTTGCAAATCGCGCGATTCATCCTTAGAAATATCGCTGCTTTTTTCCTGCTTACGAACTGAGTCTACGGCATCGCGGCGGACATTGCGAATTGCAACTTTGCCTTCTTCAGCAAACTTTCCTGCCATTTTGACAAATTCTTGGCGTCTCTCGCTCGTCAGCGGTGGAATGTTCAAGCGAATAGTTGAACCGTCGTTGTTGGGTACCAGTCCCACATCCGACAGCGAAATCGCTTTTTCAATCAAGTTGAGTGCTTGGCGATCGAAAGGTTGAATACTGATTGTAGACGCATCCGGCGTGCCGATGTTGGCAAGGGATTTGATCGGAGTTGGAGCACCGTAGTAATCTATCATGATCCGATCGAGGAGAGATGCGTTTGCCCGTCCCGTCCTAATAGTATTAAAAGACCGTTGAGTAGCCTCAACCGCCTTTTGCATATGGTCTTCTACTTCAGCTAACTTCACAAAAACCTCCCACAACGGTTCCAATAGATTCTCCCATTACTGCTCGGTAGATGTTACCCGATACCGTCAGGTCAAATACCATAATAGGAATATTATTCTCTTTACAAAGGGCGATCGCCGTACTGTCCATCACCCGCAAGTCTTGGTTCAAGACGTGTGCGTAGGTGAGAGTTTGGTATCTGCGAGCGTTCGGGTTGATATGGGGGTCAGAATCGTACACCCCATCTACCTTAGTCGCTTTAAAAATCACCTCTGCATCAATTTCCGCCGCCCGCAAAGCGGCTGTAGTATCGGTAGTAAAAAAAGGATTACCAGAACCGGCACCAAAAATAACTACCCGTTTTTTTTCCAAGTGACGAATGGCGCGCCGTCGAATGTAGGTTTCAGCTACTTCTTGCATGGCGATCGCCGTTTGTACCCTTGTTGGCACTCCTGCTTGCTCTAGGGCATCCTGCAATGTGATGGCATTCATCACTGTAGCAATCATACCCACATAGTCTGCGGTTGCCCGATCCATACCTGCCGAAGCCGCCTTCACCCCACGAAAAATGTTGCCGCCGCCGACAACGATCGCCAACTCAATGCCTTCAGACACCACTTGGGCAACTTCCTGGGCGATCGAACTAACAACTACCGGATCGATCCCGTAGCCCAAATCACCCATCAGCGCTTCACCGCTGAGCTTCAGCAAAACTCGCTGATAAACCATCCCATCCCGCCACTATTTTTTCATCTTTTTGTCTCCACAACAAGATAGCAGCATGGGAGACTTTTGAACATAGATTGGCTGGAACAGGTTTTGGGCCTATTCCAGAACAGCTTGGATTGTTGACGGGTTCACTGTTAACCGTTGAATTAATCCTTGGGAACGAAATTAAGAGAAGCAGAATTCATGCAGTAACGCTGACCAGTTGGCCTTGGGCCGTCGTTAAATACGTGGCCAAGATGAGCGTCACACACAGCACACAACACCTCTGTGCGACGCATAAACAAGGTATTGTCCGACTCACACTTAACATTCTCTTCGTTAACCGGAGCGTAGAAACTCGGCCAACCAGTACCGGATTCGTACTTGGTTTCTGATTCAAATAGTGGTGTACCGCAGCAAATGCAATTATAATCTCCTGATTTTTTGTTGTCGTGATACTCACCGCTAAATGCTCTTTCAGTTCCCTTTTTTCTGGTAACTTTGAACTGTTCTGGCGTGAGTTGCTCTTTCCACTCAGCTTCGGTTTTTTGAACTTTGTTAGTCATGGTTTAATATTGATACTTTTTGACTGTTGACTGTTAGTTGTTAACTGTTCCCTGAGCGGAGTCGAAGGGCTTCGGGTGCATCTCAATGAGTGTAAGGGCGAAGCATGACCGCAGTAAATCTCTGGTTATAACTAATAAATTGTCTGCGGTCATGCTTCGCCCCTACGAATATATTTGCAAAACTGGGATACACCCAAGGGCTTCCTTCTTCCTTCTTCCTTCGGATATAGCTGGTCAACTCATGCCTCCATTAATATTAACCTAATTGGCTCGAAATGAACATACCAGGGAAAAGGATGATCTTTAATCGCTGTCCATTTTTCCTTGAAAACTTCAGCTTGCAAGTGATAATCTTGGGAATTATGGGGAGGCGAGTGCAATTTGAGATATAATGTCACCCGATGCGGAGTTTCCACAGTCGAAGCTATCCAACAAGGAAAAGTATTTGCCCGATCGCACTCCCGAACAAAACTAATTTGATGAGCCCGAATTCCCACAAAAGCTAAAGATTCGGGAACCAGTTCAACCACAGCCAGGGAACAGCCCCAGTCGATCGCCTCTACCACAGTTTCAGAAATCCGTTTAGCGGTTGAAAAGTTCTTACAGCCCGTAAGCTGAGCCACAGTCACATTGCGAGGCCGATCGAAAATGTGTTCTTTAGCATCAAAGGCGATCGCCCTTCCCTCATCCAAAACCAGTAGATTTTTACATACCCGGTAAACTTCCTCTAAATTGTGACTGACAAACAGAGTAATGCCGTCATAATTAGCCAGAGTTTGCATTAACTCCCGTTCCAGTTGACTCCGCAAATGAGTATCCAAAGCAGAAAACGGTTCATCTAACAATAGCAATTCTGGAGAAGTTGCGATCGCCCTTGCCAAAGCCACCCGCTGCTGTTGGCCTCCCGAAAGTTCCTGCGGGTAGCGATTTTCCAATCCCGACATTTGCACCGAAATTAGTTGTTCCGTCACCCTTTGTGTTTGTTCGCTCTCCGATAAATGCTGCAAGCCAAAGGCAATATTTTGAGCAACAGTCATGTGAGGAAATAAAGCATAGTTTTGAAACAAAAAACCGATTTTACGGTCTTTAGGCGGCACATTAATGCCCTTAGCGGAGTCAAACAACACCCTGCCATTCACTACAATTTGACCACTATTGGGCGTTTCCAAACCAGCAATGCAGCGGAGAGTCATGCTCTTACCAGAACCCGACGCACCCAAAATTCCGAGCACTTCTTGTTCGATGTCGAAGCCTACATTTAAGGCAAAGCCAGAAACAGATTTAAAAATATTTAAAGATAGTCCACTGCTCTCCCCATCGTCGTAGAGACACGGAAATGCCGTGTTCCTGTCCCCATCGTCGTAGGGAGACGGCAATGCCGTGTCCCTACACTTCATAAACCTGGAATACTCCGTCCAGTAATTAACAGCAGTTAGCAAACTCAAAGCCAGACTGAGAATAATCAAAACCCAAATAGAAGCGAGCCTCATATCCCCAGATTCCACAGCAAAATAAATTGCCATAGGAATAGTTTGAGTTTGTCCAGGAATATTCCCAGCCAACATCAAAGTAGCGCCAAATTCTCCCAAAGCGCGGGCAAAAGCCAGAATAGTTCCTGCTAGAATTCCCGGCCATGCTAGCGGCAACATAATCCGCCAAAAAACTTGCCATTCCGAAGCTCCCAGAGTCCGTGCTGCATTCAGAAGATTAGGATCAATTTGCTCAAAAGCTCCCAAAGCAGTTTTGTACATCAGCGGAAATGAGACAACTGTTGCGGTAATTACGGCGGCTTGCCAAGTGAAAATTATTGTTAAGTTAAATTTTAGCAAAAATTGACCGATCGCCCCATTTCTGCCAAAAAACAATAGCAGTAGAAATCCCACAACTGTTGGTGGCAAAACTAAGGGAGCAATGAAAAATCCTTCAATCAAAGCTTTACCTTTGATCGGAGTTGAGAACATCCATTTAGCCGCAGCTATTCCTAGAAAAAAGGTAAATAAAGTGGCGATAGCAGATGATTTCAAAGAAATCCATAATGGAGAAAAGTCAAATACCATATTTTGTCTTAACAAAAATATTATAAATAAGTCGAGCTAATTAAATAGGACTAATTTTTGGCAAGTTTCGGCATAATTATCTCAATTCATGCCAACATTGATAATACCGAGCTTTCATCGCTTATGCTAAAATTGGCTGGCTTATGATTCGATTTTGAGGCTGACAACTTTATGATGCCCTCCGCTAAACTACTTAAATCGCCAATATTCAAAGGATTATTGCTGCTGCTGCCCTTCACTCTGGCAGGCGCTATAGCCTCTCCCACCTATCCGCAAGCAACTGTACCCCGTACCCTTAGCGTGCGATCGGACATACAAGAAGCCGACTCCAAAACTGGCATTGTGACAGCCCGTGGCAACGTCCAAATCAACTACCCAGCCCGCCAAATGCAAGCAACCGCAGCTCAAGCACAATACTTCAGCCGCGAACGCCGGATCATTCTCAGCGGAGACGTTTACGTCTTACAGCAGGGCAACAGCCTGCGCGGCGAAACCATCACATACCTGATCGATGAAGGGCGCTTCATTGCCCTACCAGACAAACCAGGCCAGGTAGAATCAGTTTATCTGGTTGCCCCAGAGCAAGATTCAGCAGCCCAAAATGCGATCGGTTCCCCACGCCCAGCTACAGCCCCCCGGTAAAAAAAACTTGCAGCAGCGAAATTTCACGGGTGGGCAGGATTCCCACCCCACAAATAAATTCACCCTTTGTGGAACAGGCATCTTGCCTATTCTTAAAAATACTGTTTGTGAAAGACGATAATGAAAATTGTACTCGAAAATATTCACAAATCCTACGGTAAACGCAATATAGTCAGTCGCGTCAATCTTTCAGTAGCACAAGGAGAAATCGTGGGATTGCTAGGCCCCAACGGTGCGGGCAAAACCACAACATTTTACATAGCTACCGGATTAGAAAAACCCAATCAAGGAAGTGTTTGGCTCAACGATTTAGACATCACTCAATTGCCGATGCACAAACGAGCGCATTTAGGCATTGGCTATCTCGCCCAAGAGGCCAGCATCTTTCGTAACATGACCGTGCGCGATAACATTTTGTTAGTGCTAGAACAAACTCAAGTCCCACGGTGGGAATGGCGCGAAAGAGTCGATTTCCTATTGCAAGAATTTCGCTTAGAAAAAGTTGCATCTAGTTTAGGAATTCAAATTTCCGGCGGTGAAAGAAGGCGTACTGAACTAGCCAGAGCTTTAGCTGCTGGACGAGATGGGCCGATATTCCTATTTTTAGACGAACCATTTGCAGGGGTAGATCCGATCGCAGTCAATGAAATTCAAAGTATTATTGCTAAATTGCGCGATCGCAAAATCGGCATCCTCATCACCGATCATAACGTGCGAGAAACTCTCGAAATCACCGATCGAGCCTACATCATGCGAGACGGTCAAATTTTAGCATCCGGGGCTGAAGAAGAACTCTACAGCAACCCTTTAGTACGGCAGTATTACCTAGGGGACAACTTCGTGCGATAATCTCCTGAAGTAATTCAGTAGAAGGCAAAATTTAATACTTTTGATTTTCAATAAAGGAAGAATCTGCAACAATGTGTTACCATGAAAATAGCAATGTCCAAATCTTTCAATCCCCTCAACTGGCTGCCGAGAATTTCGGTAATGGACTGGTACATTGTCAAAGAATTAATGGGCCCATTTCTCTTTGGTGTCGGACTCTTTACATCCGTCGCCATCACAGTCGGAGCCTTATTTGAATTAGTACGCAGAGTTGCAGAATCAGGGCTCCCCTACAGCGCAGCCATAGAAATTTTCATGCTACAAATCCCCTATTTCGTAGTATTAGCTTTCCCGATGTCAATGCTGCTAGCAACCCTAATGGCCTACAGCAGAATGTCTAGCGATAGCGAACTCGTAGCCCTCCGCAGTTGTGGAGTTAGCGTCTACCGACTGGTAATCCCAGCAGTGATTTTAGGCTTAGTTGTCACAGCCCTTACCTTCCCCTTACAAGAATTAGTTGTACCCGCAGCCAACTACCGGGCTACTTTGACTTTAGACAAAGCGCTGAAGCGAGAAACACCGCTATTTCAAAAAGGCAATATTATTTACACAGAATTTCGTAAAGCTGACAAAGGCGCCAATGAAACCCTAGCCCGCTTTTTTTATGCAGAAGAATTTGACGGAAAACGGATGAAAGGTTTAACAATAATTGATCGCTCCACCCCCGGCCTCAATCAAATAGTTTCTTCAGAATCAGCTACTTGGAATCCCTCTGAAAATACCTGGGATTTTTTCAACGGAACCGCCTATATAGTTGCTCCTGATGGTTCTTACCGAAATATAGTTAGATTTGAACACCAACAATTAAAGCTTCCCCGCACACCTCTAGATTTAGCAGCTAAAGCGAGGGATTTTAAGGAAATGAATATTGCACAGGCTTTAGAGCGATTGAATTTAATTAAAACCAGCGGCGACGAGCAACAAATTCGCAAACTGATGGTGAGAATTCAAGAGAAATATGCTTTTCCTTTTGTGTCTATGGTATTTGCGATTGTCGGAGCCGCTTTGGGTACTCAACCACGTCGCTCTGGTAAAGGCACAAGTTTTGGTATTAGCGTAGTGGTGATTTTCACTTACTATGTATTTTCTTTCATCACCAGTTCTATGGGCGTGAAAGCTGTCTTGAGTCCCATTCTATCAGCTTGGCTACCGATCGCGTTTGGCTTTGGCATTGGCGGAGTCTTGTTAGTACGAGCCGCATCTAGGTAAGGGAATTGGGAATTGGGAATTGGGAATTGGGAATTGGCCAATACCCTCTTTGGCCAAAGAGGGTATTGGCCAAAGAGGGTATTGGCCAAAGAGGGCATTGGCCAAAGAGGGAATTGGGCATTGGCCAAAGAGGGCATCGCTAGTTTCATCTCCCCATCTCCCCATCTCCTCATCCCATAAATCTGCCGATCCCATAAGTCTCGGCCTTAAAAAAGAAAGATTACCTATTGACTTTTGTTGATTTCTTGTGGTATATTTTAGATAATGGGAGTGGTGACTAAAATAATTATTTTAGTCACCACTCCCATTATTAGATTGTACTTGATTAAGTGAGAAAAGTCAAGCCTTTAACCCTAAAAAAAAGGGCGATTTTTTTTAATTTCAATTAAAAAAAATAAAATTCTTCTATGGATTGGAGAAAGTATTAATTTCGCCTCCAGCAAGGTAACGTCCGGGAATCTGTCGCTGTGGAGAAAAAGGCTGTGCTTGAATTGGTGGCGCGCCCTGATTTGTGTTTTGAGTGCCAACTGAAAAGTTAGACTGAGTTGGCGTGTTGATCTGAATTGGCTGAACCGATCGCAATTGAGAATCCGCTGAATTTGGAGATAATTGAGGGTTAAGGATTTTGCTTTCGACCGTTGGATTAGGAACAGAAGATTGCCCAACATTGGGAAATAGCGGCTGTATTGCAGAAGGTGCGGCGACTGGAGCTAAAGGAGATTGAGCGCTAGGTGCGAAGTTGGAGCCTGATAAATTAGTTTGGTAGGGACTTTTGACAGGCTGTGTGGTAATTTCGGGGCTGACTGTTAGTTTTGAATTTAAGCGAGTAAATGATTCAGGTAATGTTGTTGCTGGGTTTGAGACTTGCTGAGGGTCGTTAATAGTTGTATTAGTTGAATTGGGAATCGGAGCAAGTGCGGCGGGAAAATTCACAGGATTAGTTCCTGCTTGAGCTGTAGCGATTGTTGGCAGTAAATTTCCCGTATTTGTGGGAGAGAAAGTGCCGTTCGCTCGATCGGGTAATTTAGCCACTATTGAAGTTTTATCAGTAGAATTCGCCGTGGCTGTTGTGTTCGGAGCGACGTATTTTTTGATAGCGGCTTGGAGTGGACTCAAAGGCAGAGGATTTTGGTTTTGTTTACCTGAGTTAGCGCTACCGGAGACCTCGGATAAATTTGTTGTCTCCTTCTGACCTTCCTCGGTAGTTTTGTTCCCAAAAATCAGCCCGCCGTCTCTAGAGGGATTCAAAATTGCGATCGCGCTGGAATTTTGCAAGCTAGAATTTTGGGAGTTATTATTGGCTGGCGAAGCAGCAGAAGTTGCTAAATTTGGTAGGGAGACAAATGTGTTGATTGTCGCCTGTCTGGGGATTGAAGATGGCCGAGAATTTTCCGAACCGCGATCGCGAATTTCATCGAATAAACCTTTGCTTACTGATGAATTTAACAAATCCAATTCTGAGTTAGAGCGATTGAACTTATTGACTAGCAACGGTACGCTGTCAATTTCGGCAGCTATTGCGGTATCTTCAGCAGATAGCCCTGCGATCGAAGTTGGATTATTTGAAGTCGCGACATCTTCGCCATCGATGCTCAAGTGTTCTGGATTTACCGATACTTCCCAGATAAAGAACCCCCCAGCACAGAGGACTGCCAGTGGTGTCCAAACCGCAGGCTGTATCCAGTGGCCCAAGCGTGCTATCAAATAGCGGACGGATGTAGGTAATCGCTTAAAACTTGACATGGTTTTACTTTTGTTTTCAGCACAGATTTAAAACAAGTTGTTAATACCCATTATATCACCTCAACAGGATGTTGAAATACTCACCGTGAGTTCAGCAGCGGTGATTATTGACGCTTCATCGGGTGATGCTACCGAAGTAGTCTGACTCTCCCTCTGCGTCCGTTTAGAGCGCTGCGCTGAGCGAAGTCGAAGTGTCGTGGCGATTCCCCATCCCGACTTGAACTATGTTTCTAGCAGCATTTTCATCTCTATCTTGCGATACGCCACACTTCAAACAAAGCACTGAGCGAATAGACAAATCGATTTTACCCCACTTAAAACCACAGTCTGAACAAACTTGGCTGGTAGGTTCCCATCTGCTGATTACTTTAAACTCTCTACCGAACTTCTCTGACTTAGCTTCACAAAGAGTCCTAAATTCTCTCCATCCTTCTTGGCTAATTGCTCTTGCGAGTTTCCGGTTTTTGACCATTCCCGATACGTTTAAATCTTCCAAAACAATCACTTGGTTTTCGTTGACTATTTTGGTTGATAGTTTGTGCAGGAAGTCTTTGCGGGTGTCTGTAATTCGATTGTGAAATTTAGCAATTCTGATACGAGTTACATTTCTTCTTTTGGAATCTTTTGGTTGACGAGCTAATTTGTGTTGTAGCTTACGAACTTTTCGGTCTAACTTTTTATAGCTAGGACTTTCAGCTTTTTCACCATTGCTCATCACTGCAAAAGTTTTGATTCCTAGGTCAATTCCAATGCTTGGATTCTTAGCATCAGTTTGAATTGGTTTAATCTCTACAACAAAACTTAGGAAATAGCGGCCTGCACAGTCTTTAATTACTGTGACAGAGCTAGGCTCCGAAGGGAGATTTCTCGACCATACAGGCTGCAAATTACCAATCTTAGCTAAGTATACAGATTCTGCTGTCAGGGAAAACGCTGCTTTTGTGAATTCAGCAGACTGTGAATTTGTCCTCTTTTTGAACTTAGGTAAGCCCAACTTTTTGCCTTTTCGCTTTCCATTGTAAGAATTGAAAAAGTTTCTGTAGGCAATGTCTAACTTTCTAAGAGATTGCTGCAAAGGAACAGAAGAAACATCTTTTAGCCATTGGCGTTCTTCGTCAGTCTTTTTTGTTTGAGTTAACAAAGCAGATAGCTTATTGAACCCCGGATATTTCTCGGACTGCAAGCAGTGCGCTAGACCATCATTCCAGACTACCCGCACACAACCAAACAACTGAGCTAGGCTCTGTTGCTGTTGGTCTGTTGGGTAGATTCGATACTGGTATCTTGCTTTCATGATTATGCTAAGGTTGGTCTGTATACTTATTAGGTGTTTCCAGTGGGCGTTATGGACAAGCTGGTTATCCCAAACCTTACAACAAGGATGCTCTATTTTCTGATAAAATTCGACTTGGCGTGATGTCGCTTCTTCCGAACGTGTCAGCATCTAAGATAATTTAAGATTTAAAAAATGAAAAAAGTAGTAGAAGTATTAGCAAATCGGGAAGAATTAATTGATCGATCGCTCTCGGTTGTGCGATCGAAAATCCAAGCAGCCATAGCAGAGCGAGGAATTTGTACGATCGCCTTGGCGGGCGGAAGCACACCGGAACCACTTTATAGGGCGATCGCCACTCAAGACTTGGCTTGGGATAAAATTCACGTTTTCTGGGGCGACGAGCGCTACGTGCCGGACGATCACCCGGATAGCAATCAAAAAATGGCACGCCAGGGATGGCTTGACCAAGTAAACATTCCTGCCAGCAATATTCACCCGATGCCAACCGGTAGCGGCGATCCCGCCGCCGACGCTGATGCCCACCAAACCGAATTGCAGCAGTTTTTCAAGGTATCTGATGGGGAGTTTCCGGCGATCGATATAATTTTATTAGGGATCGGAGACGACGCCCACACAGCCTCTCTATTTCCCCACACAGCAGCTTTAGAAGTGCGCGACGCCCTTGTTACCGTTGGCAATAAAGACGGTCAACCTCGTATCACGTTTACAGTCCCCTTGATTAACCATGCCCGGTGTGTCATTTTCATTGTTGCAGGAGCCAGCAAAAAACCCGCCCTCGCTCAAATTTTTGCCCCCGTAGCCGACGACTTGACTTATCCATCCAGACTGATTCAACCCAGTGGTGAACTTTTGTGGTTGCTAGATGCGGCCGCTGGTGAAGAACTACAATAGCTTAGGTAGAGGGGCAGTGATAGCGGTGGGAGTTTGCCAATATAATTATAAAAATTCATTGAAATCATAATCATTGATCGGCGATCGTGCTGTTCATGGCTACTCCAAGCCCCCAGCCTAAAGTCGTGGATTAGTTTACTAGAGAGAAAAAACCAGTCATTGCTCCCATAACCGCCAAATGCTAGTCGCTAATTGGCAAAGCAATATTTAAGAATGGTGGCGGTTAAAGTTAAAATTTGACCGTACACTAAAGTATTTTTGTCAGGCTGATTTGAAAATCGGGCCGATAGCAAGGAGAAATCGATGATTGTCTGTCCAAATTGCAATCACCAAAACCCCGATGGGGCTAGCCAGTGTGAGGCTTGCTACACGCCTTTACCCGTTACCGCCAGTTGCTCGAACTGCGGTGCTGCGGTTCAGACAGATGCAGCTTTTTGCGGTCAGTGTGGTTTTAATTTACGTCCAGGTTCCTCTGTTCCCGAAAGCGAGGCAAATGTAGAAGTAGCGTCGTCTGTGGGCGCGACAGTGGTATCGCCATTGATTCCAGATTTAGTTTCGCCTGAGCCTCTGATGGTACCGGAAACTATCGTGACTGCAAATGTAGGGCCTAACTTGGCAAAAACTCCAGTCAGTATTCCGCCTACTATTCCAGATCCGACACCATCGTCCTCAGTTCCTGTTACAACTGAATCGGTAGCAACTTCTGTGAATGCTCCCGTGGTTGTCAACCAACAACCAGTGGCTGTAGCGAACACTCAACTGCAACAGCAGTCAGCCCGGCTGATACACGTTCAGACAAATACGCTGATGGAATTGCCTCATAATCTTTCTGTGATTCATATAGGCAAGCCGAATGACATGGTACCGCCGGATATTGATGTTGCCGGATTTGCTAATTCTGAGATTGTCTCTAGGGTACACGCTAATGTCCGGGTTGAGGGAGATGCTTGTTACCTAGAGGATATGGGCAGTTCTAACGGTACTTATGTCAACAATACTCCCTTGCCGAAGGGAAATCGACACCGGTTGCGACCGGGCGATCGCATTTCTTTGGGTAAAGGAGACCTGGTTACGTTTTTATTTCAAGTCTCTTAGATCGAGTTTGGATTGGGCTAGAGAAAGTCTAAAATCTAAAATCGCATCAACGAAGTGCTCTACTAAAACTCACTGCTGCCAATGTGATTAAGCTGACCTTGCTACATCCACTCCAGTCTATACCTGTCCGCAGTTGGATCTTTGAAGACGAAGAGGTCGTCTCCATTGGGCGATCGACAGAAAGCCATGTAGTTCTTTTCAGTGCGGTGGTTTCTCGTCGTCACATAGAATTGCGGCGCACAGGGACAAACTGGGAACTGATTAACTTAGGCACGAATGGCACTTACCTCGATGGTAAGCCGATCGCTAGCATTCCAATTGTGGACGGTTTGATCGTTCACTTGGCTCGATCGGGGCCAAAAATTCAAATCAATATTGTCCCCAATCAGTCCTCAGTCCAGTTACCACAAATTAGCGTCAATCCGAGGGATGCTAAGGCAATTTATGCTCCCTCGCCAGGGGCGCAAACCGTTACGATTCCCATTCCCGAACAAAAAGAAATTGGCACTTCTAGGGAAGAGGATGATTTAACGGAGGCAGAGAATACTCGCGATTATTCTGAAGAATAATATTAAATTAGTCTATCAGGGTCGATCGAAATTTTGATCGGCGGTGAACAGGATTCGGATGTTAATCAACAGTAATTCCAAGAGTTCCTAGATGCCAAAGTTGTGTATGCTTTCATCATCAGAAAATTTGGTCTCAAACCCCGTCCTTCTAGGACGGCTTTAATTAGTCTGCGCGATCAATATTTCTCTAACATCAGTGATTACCTTAACCCTACTACATCCTATTCAGTCTGTCCCAGTTCAAAGTTGGTGTTTTGAATCCGAATCGGTGGTGCGGATCGGTCGATCGAACGACAATGATGTAATTATCTACAGCGCTGTCGTTTCTCGCCACCACGTAGAGTTGTGGAACAATCCTTTTGGCTGGGAAATTATTAATTTTGGTGCTAATGGCACTTACATAGATGACCAACTGATCGCTCAAATCTTAGTGGTGGATGGGATGACGATTCGTTTGGGCAATTCGGGGCCCTCTATCCGCATTCGGGTGACTGCGACGAATCTGCAACCGAAAAAAGTAAGGAAACCACCGAATCCATCGCCCTTTGACCAAAAGGACGAATCTGCCACAGACGATCCAACTCCTTCACCTTTCCGTGAAGAAATCATTGAAGACGACGAAGATGGGGCGTTGACTCAAATCGATCTTGATTAGACATCTCCTAAAAAACAGGTTTTGAACAGGCAGGATGCCTGTTCCACAAGGATTATGGGAGATGTCTATTGCTCTAGGATGATCAACAACTTCTCAATCTTACTATTTGGCAAGTTCGGGAAATTTTTAGAACTTTTTGGCGATAAGGCTGTCCTAAAAAGACGGGGTTTTAAACCCAATTTTCTGATAAGATTTCGGGGCGATCGGTTAACATGACCTCAGTTTCAATGCGTGCCCAGTGGCGGTAATCCAACAGTAACTGGTACATCAATCGCTGCTTCACACTCAGCAGTACACTTTTGAGCAAACTATTGCCCGTTGCTTCCAAAATTGGTTTGGGTGTCAGCCACAAAGGTGGTGGGAGTTCTACTCGCACTTCCAAATCTGCTTTTCCCTGGAGGTATGTCACCCCGCAACTTTGATGGGGCGACAATTGTCCTTTGAGATTCAGAGCAAAGCGATCGTTTATATAATCGACTCCTAGAATCTCACAGGCGACAGATTCCATATTGATTGTGCCATCCGAGAGTGCCCACACTCTCATGTCTACGGTGGGTTGAATGCTGAGCATCATAAATTGTAACGGTCGCATTTTCAGCCGGAAACAGTCATCACTTAGCTGTTCTGTACGAGTGCGATCGACTAGGGCATTCACCAGTCGCCTGGGTTGCCGCAGATAGTGTTGAATGGGAACCCGTTCCTCTGGTACGAGGATCTCAACTGATTGGCAAGCATTAAACCTGGTATACATAAGAAGAGATTAAAGTATAGGATTTGTAAGCATATCTTTATAAACTATAACCGTTTTCAAGTGACATACGTCAAACAGCGAGCCATGTCAACCGAGAAATAACGGAGAAAAGTTGCTCAGATACAGCGCTACTTTTCGGATCTTACTTGCTGCTATCTGGGTTAAACACAGAGTTCTTATTGAAAACTGCAAAGCTATGAAAATTTCGATCGCACATCTTGGCCCTGTGGGTACTAATGCAGAAACAGCCGCTCTGGCTTATGTTAAATGGTTGACCAAAGAAACTAACTCTGAATGCACCCTGTGTCCTTATTCAACTATTTCCCAGGCCTTAGAGGCATCGGCCACAGGGCTGGTGGACTTATCCGTTGTGCCAGTGGAAAATTCGATCGAGGGAAGTGTGACTGTTACTTTAGACACGTTGTGGCGACTCGATCGCCTCCGCATTCAACACGCCTTAATTTTGCCAATTTCCCACGCCCTAGTATCAAAAGCTGAAAATTTTAACGAGATTCAAAAAGTTTACTCTCACCCGCAAGCCCTAGCTCAATGTCAGTTGTGGCTGGGGAAGTTTATCCCATCGGCTGAGTTGATTCCGGCGAATTCAACCACGGAATCGTTGAATTACCTGGATGATACCAGTGTGGCAGTGATTTCAGCGCCCAGAGCGGCTGAACTTTACAATTTGCCGGTGTTAGCCCATCCAATTAATGATTATCCCGACAATTACACTCGATTTTGGATACTCGGTAAGGGAGTTGAAGAGCTGGAAAATGTAGAAATAGGCGATCGCCCCCCAATCAAATCCACCACAAAATCGGCTGCTAAATTGATCCTCGATGCTTCACCGTCTAATTGCACCCATACCTCCCTAGCTTTTAGTGTGCCTGCCAATATGCCGGGAGCGCTGGTAAAACCTCTACAAGTATTTGCCAGTCGTGGTATTAATCTCAGTCGGATTGAATCTAGACCAACTAAGCGATCGCTCGGAGAATATATTTTCTTTATGGATGTTGAAGCTAATGCCTGCCAAACATTTGTGCGATCGGCATTAGAAGAGCTAAAAGTTTACACTGAGACTTTAAAAATATTTGGTTGTTACACTGTACTGTAGTATACTGTCAGTAGTATAATTTTGAGTATTTAAAGTTAGGAGGCTAGCAAGATGAATGCTGATGAACTTCTGAAGCGATATGCTGCCGGGGAAAGAAATTTTCATGAAACAAACTTAAGAGAGGCTTCTTTGCCCGAAGCTTTCCTGAGTCATATTAATCTCGCGTGTGCTAATTTGAAAGAGATTAATTTAGCTTCAGCCGATCTATCTTGGGCAAACTTAATCGGTGCAAACCTCAAAAATGCTTGCTTACTAATGACTCAATTAAATTGGGCTAACTTAAGCGGAGCAGATCTAACTTTCGCGAGGCTAACAGGGGCTGATTTGATTGAAGCAAACCTGGAAAATGCCAACTTAAGTGTAGCTAAGATGATTAGTTTGACACTCCCCGGCGTGAACGCACGGGGATTCTTGGATCAATCAGTCAACTTGCCCGTTGATGTCACCACCAGCGAGTAGAGGTCGGTCTGTCTAAG
>REAP01000051.1 GCA_004294385.1 Oscillatoriales cyanobacterium
TTGAAAGAGAGAGAGACATCAATGAACATTCTTTGTAGCAGAATTCGTATTCGATCAGAAGTGATCGCCCCAATAGCTCCTACACAAGTAGTTACTTTTTGTCAACTTTCTTGTTAAGAAAGATGTTTATAAAGCATAGCTTAAGAAGGGGGACTTTGAGTAGACAATTCCTGTCCCCCCCTTAAGAAGGGGGGCTAGGGGGGATCTAGACCTAATCGTCAAACAGCAGACTTATACTACGTTTGAGCTGGTTGTTGTTACCAATAGCCTCTCCAGAAAAGCCAGTCTTGAACAGGCAAGATGCCTGTTCCACAATAAATATGGTCGATGTCTAATGATACACCTCCCACCTAACACCTAAAGACCTAACACCCATTGAATACCTGTCCTACCTGCGATACCCCCGTTTTAACAGACGATCGCTTTTGTGAAGCCTGCGGAACTCCCCTGACGACTCATTCCCCCCCGCCTCCAGCACAATCGAGTAATACGACAGTTTGTGCCAAGTGCGCGGCAACCGAACTCGATTCGGCGGGATATTGCGTTCAGTGCGGGTTTCGTAATATCGATCGAGGCAGTCATGGGCGGATAGAAATAGTGCGATCGCCCATTCTGGCAGGCATCAGCGATCCGGGAGTACGCTACGCCTACAATCAAGATTTTGTGGCATTACAAACCCTGGATTCAACTCAGATTTTAGTCGTTTGCGACGGGGTTTCCAGTTCCCACGCCCCCGAACAAGCCTCGCAAATCGTTGCTGAAACGATCGTCCAGCAGCTTACACAACAGCTTCAGTATGCCTCGACAGAAACTGCAATTCGAGTTGCGATGCAAGGCGCATTTCGAGCCGTATCCAAGCTGGCATATCCCGCCAATACCGAACCTCCTTCGACCACAGTTGTAGCGGCGATCGTCCAAGGAAAAACTGCTACGATCGCCTGGTTGGGAGATAGTAGAGCTTACTGGATTTCTCCCCAGGAAGGACGGCAGTTAACCCAAGATCATTCGTGGCTAAATGAGGTTGTGGCACTGGGTGAAATGAGCGAAGTCGAGGCGAAATCTGCTGGCAATGCCCATGCAATTACGCGCTGGGTAGGAAAAGATGCTAGCGATGATGCGGAACCTGCCATCATCAAGTTTGAAATACCCGATCGAGGATATTTATTGTTATGCAGCGATGGATTGTGGAACTATGCAGAAACAGGGGAGAAACTGATGGATTTAGTGCAGCCGAAACAGATGCGAGATGCGATAGAAATTTCGTTGGAACTTGTAGAATACGCCCGATCGCGCGGCGGACACGACAACATTACCGTCGGATTATTACGAATAGATTGATAAGTAGAATGAAGTTCGGCAGCGGATTTTGTAGCGGATGTAGCGGATGTAACGGATTACCAATTCCCCATTCCCCATTCCCAATTCCCCATTCCCCATTACCTATTACCTATTACCTATTACCATGACCACTAAATTCAACGCCGAAGTTTTTCAAAATCAATACTTGCCTCAAGGCACTCGCGAAGTCCATGCAATCATGACAGTGACAGCATCGGGAGATGGTATCGAAACTGCGGTACAGCCCAGCAGCGGACGAATGTTTGGCATTATTTGCGATGTATCGGGTTCGATGCAAAATGACAAAATCCAGGCTGCCAAAGCGGCGATCGCGAAACTGGTGCAAATGCTACCACAGGATGCTTACTTTTTTATTGTGGTTGGCAATGACCAGGGGTACTTGCTATGTCCCGCCGCCCAAGCGTTACCAGCTAACAAGCAACAGGCGATCAAACAATTGCGATCGCTCAATGCTTCTGGCGGCACGGTAATTTCATCCTGGTTGGTGCAGGCAAAACAGCAATTTGTCAAGATGCCACAGGCGATTAAACAAGCGTTGTTGCTCACTGACGGACAAAACGATCCCAGCGACGAAAAGCGGTTAGAAGCGGTTCTGCAAAGCTGCGAAGGACTGTTTCAATGCGATTGTCGCGGTGTGGGAACCGATTGGAGAGTCTCGCAACTTCAGCAGATTGCGACGCGGTTGTTGGGTACGACGGATATCATTCCCAATCCCTCAATGTTGGAGGCGGATTTTCAAGCTATTCTCGATCGCGCCATGAGCAAACAAGTCAACAATGTGGCAATTCGGTTATGGACTCCGCAGGGTGCAACGGTGCGATTCTGCAAGCAGGTGAGCCCAGAAATTGTCGATTTGAGCGATCGCGCCACCTCCGTCAAAGCGCAAGTTCTGGACTATCCCACGGGTGCTTGGGGAGGGCAAGAATCGCGGGATTATCATTTTTGCATTCAAGTCAATCCCGGCAATGTGGGCGATGAAATGCTAGCAGGACGCGCTAGTTTAATATCAACTATCGAAGGGGTGGAAACGAAAATTGCCGAAGCCCGCATTTTAGCAACCTGGACGGATGATGAAGCGCGATCGGCAAAAATCGATCGTCGTGTCGCCCACTATACGGGACAAGCGGAATTGGCGCAATCGATTCAAGAAGGTTTAGAAGCCCGTGCTAGCGGCAATGAAGAACGGGCCACAGCAAAATTGGGTCGCGCCGTTCAACTGGCCCATGAATCCGGCAACGAAGCTACCGCAAAATTACTCCGCAGTGTTGTAGATATTGACGATGCACCAACGGGAACGGTACGGCTGAAGCGATCGGTGGCAAAAGAAGATGAAATGATGCTGGAAACGCGATCGACCAAAACCACTCGAATTCGCAAGTCTTAAAACGTAATTGTGTCATCCACAAGTGTTACGAAGAATCTCAAACCAAGCGTCAAAGCGTCCATACTACGTCAGTCCTATTTTAGGTTTTTTTCTAATATCAACCCCTGATATCGTTTCCGGTTGGATCGGAATGATTTAACCGCAGAGAGCGCAGAGGACACAGAGGCAGAGAATGGAGAGATGAATAATTTCGATACCGACGGATTTGATATGACAACCTACGACACAACACCTAACACCTACAACCTACGATCTATAGCAATCGCCAAGCCCTTGATTTTCTCTCCCTCTCTCTGTACCCTCTGCGCCCTCTGCGGTTAATTATAAATCGGGTAACGCGGATTTATACACCTCCCACCTAACACCTAACACCTCACAATGAGCGCTCAATTAACTTACCTCTGTCCCAAAGGACACGACTCCACCGAAGCCGATTTTTGCTCCGAATGCGGCGCAAAAATTAACGGAGTATCCCCCATCCCCGATCGCGCTGGCAATGGTTTAGCCGCCGATAAACAGCAGATTTGCCCCGATTGCGCCACCGCGCACGATGACAGCGAGGGCCCCTTTTGCGAAATCTGCGGCTACAACTTCGTCACTAGCCTGTCTGGTGAACTGCCGATCGCATCTGCACCCGTATCGACACCTGTATCTGCACCTGTAGCATCGCCAGCACCTGACACCTCACCTCCCTCTTCCCCAACAGTTTTACCGCCCTCCCTGCCCGCACAGTGGGAACTTACAATCACGATCGATCCCTCATTACGACTCCCCGAAAGCCCCGAACCGCCGGATTCACCACCCCAGACAATCGTTTTGGACAAACCCACAACCTTGATGGGACGCACCAGTCAAGCCCGCGCGATTTACCCCGACATTGCCCTCGACTTGGACGATGCGGTTTCTCACCGTCACGCCATTTTCTCCCTGCAACCCGACGGTTCTCTGACACTGCGAGATATTGGTTCCTCCAATGGCACGATTCTGAACGGAGTGGAACTCAAACCCATGACTGATATCTCCCTCAAACCCGGTGATTCGATCGTCCTCGGACATTGGACTCGGATTGCGATCGTTGGCTAGGTTTTAGGCTGATTCTCTCCAGCCTACCAACTAACAACTAATATCAAATCCGGTAGCATCGTCCTGTATTCATCTCTCTATTCTCTCCCTCTGTGTCCTCTGTGTTCTCTGCGGTTAAATCATTCCGATCCAACCGGAAACGATATAACAACTAACAAATAACAACTAACAACTAACTACTAAAATATGACTACTTCAATTTCTTCAGTTGCCAAATCGATCAAAACCCTGAAAACCCCGCAAATTCTCCAACTCGGATTGCAAAGTACCTGGGTAATGAGCATTCTGCTGATGATTCTATCGATCGCAGGCGTGCAAGTCCAACGCCAAGCCGTACAAACAATCGGGAAAGATGCGGCTCCTAGTATTCTCGATGCTCAACGTATCAATGACAGTTTGGCAGATCTCGATGCCAACGTCGCCAATGAATTAATTGCCAAGCCTGGTAAAAATCCAGCAGCAGTTAAAGCCTATGGCGAACGCCAGGAAAAGCTCTCTAAATTACTGGTGGGTGCGGCTGAAAATATCACCTATGGAGATGCCGAACGCCTGCCCATTCAAACGCTGCAACTGCAACTCGGCAATTATATGATGATGGTTCAACAAGCTCGCGACCACCACCAGCGAGGTGATACTAATGCGATGTTGGCGGCCTATCGATCCTCGGCTGAGGCGATCGATAAAACCCTACTACCGACGGCGGCAGAACTTGATGAGGTTAACTGGCGGGAATTAGAGCGGATTTATGCCCAACAGCAAAAAAACGGCATAGGTTCGATCGGGCTGATTCTGGTATCCGGGGCGGGTTTGGTGGGCGTTTTGGTGGCGCTGCAACTGTTTTTGAACCTGCGGATGCGTCGCAGACTCAATCCCTTTTTGCTATTGGCAACGATTTTGGCAGTGGGTTCGATGCTGGATACTACCCGCATCTTTCTATCCACAGGACATCATCTCAAGGTTGCCAAGGAAGACGCTTTTACATCGCTTCATGCCTTGCGACAAGGGCGGGCGATCGCCTATATTGCGAACGCGGCCGAAAGTCGATATCTTCTGGACAAAGCGTTTGTTGTTACCAACGAGGAAACCTTCTTCAAGAAGGTCGATCTCATTGCTAAACTGCCTTCCGGCATGACCTACGACCAATTATTATCGGCTGTCAAATCCGGTCAATTGCCACCTGGATTTACAGGATTTATGGCAGATGAATTGAAGAATATTACCTTCCAAGGCGAACGGGATGCTGCGGTGAATACGCTGGATATGTTTGGCCGCTATTTGGCGATCGACACTCAAATTCGCCAACTCGAAAAAAGCGGACAACATCAAGCGGCTGTCACATTATGTATTGGCACGAATCCCGGTCAATCGAATTGGGCGTTTGAAGAATTTAAAAAAGCCCACAGCAAGACGATGGACATTAACCAAGCCGAATTCGATCGGGCGATCGAGGCCAGCTTTAATACTCTCAATGGATTTGAAATTAAGATGCCTATTTTGATAGGAGCGATCGCCCTATTTACCTTCTTGGGTTTGCGTCCTCGGATGCGAGAATATTCGCTCTGAATTTGATGTTAGACTGTATTATTGTGGAACAGGCATCCTGCCTGTTCGACCCAGGATTTTTGGGAGATGTCTAAAGAAATCTAGCTCGCATCGAACAGCTAATCGATATACAATAAAATGAGTAGATTAAAGGAGAGCGTTGTATATGATCGCGCAAGTTGAAACCAAAACCTACACGGCCCAGGAATATCTAGAAGCTGAAGTCAATTCTGTGGATCGACATGAATTTATCAATGGGGAGATTATTCTGATGGCTGGCGGTACACCGGATCACAATGAAATTACTACTAATTTAATTTTTGCGCTGAAACTGGCGTTAAAAGGCAAACCATATCGGACTTTTAGTCCCGATCAGCGGATTTGGGTTCCTCAGCTTAATAATTATACTTATCCAGATGTGATGGTTGTGGCGAAACCGATCGAACTGCAATCGGGACGCACTGATACAATTACTAATCCTCTACTGATTGCTGAGGTGCTATCTAAAGGTACTAGAGCTTACGATCGAGATGAAAAGTTTGCAGCCTATCGCAGTATTCCGAGTTTTCAGGAGTATTTATTAATCGACCAATATCGGTTACGGGTGGAACAATACTCTAAAACTGATGCGAATAAGTGGATTTTTTCGGAATATGGTGTTTTTGGCGATCGGCTGATGTTAAACTCTATTTCTGTGGAGGTTTCACTGGCAGATTTGTATGAAAATATTGAATTTAGTGAATAAGGCGATGTAAAAAAAGCATATAAATTTATGGATACACAAAAAAACTGCATTTAACCTTACTAGCCCCTACCTAGCAAAACCAGGCAGGGGCATTCTCTCATATTCTAGCTTAATGAACTAATGCGATCGCCCTTTTAGTCAACGCCTCAGCCGTCAACCCATTAAACGCCATCAACTCACCAGCGCTAGCAGTAGTTTCCCCACGCTTCCAAGCGAAAGTATCGCGCGGACAATTGCTGCGGAGCATCACCGGTTCCAACATCCCAGAAGCGCCGCCTATCACGCCAATTAAGGCATCTCCGCCAAACATTTCGGCAAATTTGTCATCGCTCAAAAAGCCGCCGTCAGCCTCGGAACAAGTATCCCAAGCAACATCAGTTGGGCGATACAAACGCCGAGGATTGATGATAGAAACAATCCGCGAACCAATACCTGATTTTTCCAAAGCTGTCGCCGCTTCAAACGCCGGAATCAAACTCATATCGCCAATTACAGCAAATACAACTTTCTTACTTCCAGCTATTTCTTGCAACACGATCGCACCATCTTCCAAACCTTGGCGCGTCTGTTCAAAAGTAGTCCGAATTGGCAGTGGCGACTTACTCGCAGTAATTACAATTCCCTTATTCTTAGCAGTCAAAGCCCAATCGTAACAAGCTTGAATACTGTTAGCATCGGGTGGGAACAAAGGAAACACATTTCCATTCCGCATCATCGCCGCAAAATAAGCCTCAATTTCCGGGCGTTGGTGCGTCCAACCATTACGGCCTTGCTCTAAAGCACCGGCAGTAAATAAGGTGACAGTTGCTGGAGTTGGACGACGCAATTCTGCCATTGCTTGGGTGACAGTTTGCCAAATTGGTAAACCATTGATAGCGAAAGATTCGTAGGAACACCACAAAGTCCGCGCGCCGAATAGCGACAAACCTACGGCTAAACCTGCACAAGCATCTTCACTTAAAGGTTCGTAAACTTGACCGTTTGGCGATTGATTGTACAGGTCATCTGTGGTTGGGTGAATGATTTTCAGGGCTTGGTTGATGTTGGCAATTCCCGATGCTTCGTTACCGTCAGCATTGGTGACAATAAAAGTGCGATCGCGCTCACCGACTTTTCCTACCAAACGTCCCATTGCTGTTGTCGAAACCTTCGCTTCTCCACCAACTGCAAATTCCTCTAAAGGCAATTCGCCTAAATCTGCTAATGGCAATTCAAACTCTGTTACCACTGTTTTTGCAGCAGGCCCGCCGCCCGCGCGTTCAGCATTTGTCCGCACCAATTGCCAAGCTTCCACACTCAAAGCGCGCTGTTTTAAAGCACTGACAATGTGCGGTGCATCGAGGGTATCTTTTGGATAAAGGTTGTGGGATTTTGCTCCAAGCGCGTGGACACCTGCACCTTTCAACTGTTTGATAATAAACACAGTCAATTTGCCACCAAGAGCAGATTTTGCTGCTTTGTCAACTGCTTGCAAAACAGCTTTGGTAAACGCCATCCGCTGTTCGAGCGAAAAAGCAGTGCTGTCAATATAATCTCCCGTTTGACTTCCATCATCAAATTCCTTAGCGTCAATTAAGATGATTTCTTCAAAACCATTTCCTTGCCAATAAGCAATCATTTCCGCATTGGTTTTAGTCGAAACCATGCTATGATGTTCCTGGGAATATCCGTTCCAGACTAATACTGGTAGAAAGTTAGTAACGGTCGGATAAGCTGTGTGGAAATGTCCCATGCTGCTCATCGGATAGGGTTCACCCATGCCGCCATCACCCATTGTGAAAGCAAACAGTTTGTCGCGGTGCAAAAGTGCTCCTGACATGGCAAAATGCTGTCCTTGTCCGAGGGGGCCGGCTGGTGCTAAAAGACCTGGAATGAAGCCGGAAAGATGTCCTAACAAACCGTCTTTTTCTCGGAATTTGTCGCGCACTTGCTGTACGTTGACAATTCCCATGTCTTCTAAAGATCGATCGAGAAACATGGCACTATAAAAGCCGGGGGCGTGATGCCCGACTTCAGTTACAATATTCTTGTGTCCCAGCATCACCAAGGCTGCGTAAGCCTCGGCTTGGCTAGCAAATCCCCCCGGATGTCCCGATGCTTTGCTGGCGGTTACTTGCAGCGTCAGGTAGCGCAGGGCGTCTGCTGCGAGCATTGTTTGGAAAACGGCTGCGGGATCGGCTGGATCGGCGATCGATTTGCTCCCCTGTGCGATCGCAGGTGTTTTCCCATAAGTCTCAAAACCAGGGACTGTCTCGGAAAAATATTGAATACCTTCGCAAAAAGCGGGCGTTGCTGACGTTGGTTTTGGGGTAGTTGCAGTCATGCGTTGATACCTGAAAAATTTGAATTGGCTTAATTTAATTAATCTTATAACTTCCGTGTTACCAAAAAATCATTAGTTCTATTAGACTTCGACCATATTTATTGTGGAACAGGCATCTTGCCTGTTCAATACTGGCAATTCTTGCATCGGAATGATTTAACCGCGAAGACGCTCATGACGCGTTCGGCGAAGCCGTTCCCGAAGGGTAGGAAGAGAATAGAAGAGAGAGATTAATAATTCCGATGAAGAAAGGATTTGATATCAATCATCAATAAGAGAGGACATTTTGAACACTGTTCGAGAATAAGTTCGCGCGAGCACTCCAACTAAACTTGGTATAGTTGGAGCTTCCAACCAAAAAAAATATTTATAATATTATTAATTTAGGACTGATATCAACTATCTTTGAAATCCCTAAAATCAGATAACCAACCCCCTGGTAATTCCCATGACACTACCTAACGGCCCGAAAACTCTGCCCTTTGTGCAGTTAATTCAATGGATAGCCGATCCGTTGACATACATGGATAAATGTGCTAAGCAATACGGCGACATTTTCACAACTCAATGGGGCAACCTCGAACCATTAGTGATGATCAACCACCCGCAAGCAGTCCAGGAAATGCTCAACAGCAACGCTTTTGACGCTCCAGGCCACCTGAACAGCATCCTCAAACCCTTGGTGGGAGAACAATCAATGTTTATCCTCTCCGGCGAAAGGCACAAACGCCAGCGCCAATTATTGATGCCCCCGTTTCATGGGGAACGGATGCGGAACTACGGCCAGCAAATTTGCGATATTGCTTTAGATGTTGCCAGTAAATGGTCGGTCGATCGACCTTTTTTCGCCCGCAGCGCCATGCAGGAAGTCACCATGCGGGTAATCTTACAGGCGGTTTTTGGCTTGGATGACGGCCCGCGATTGCAACAAATCAGGCCCTTACTTGCCTCAATTCTCGATATGACTGGTTCTCCCCTGCGATCGAGTATGCTATTTTTCGGCTGGATGCAGCAAGATTTGGGCCCCTGGAGTCCTTGGGGACGCATGAAACAGCGGCAGCGAAAAATTGACCAACTAATATCTGCTGAAATTGCCGAACGCAGAGAGCAACCAGATGCCAGCCGTACCGACATTCTCAGCTTAATGATGGCCGCCCGCGACGAAAACGGGGAACCGATGACCGATGAAGAATTGCGTGACGAGTTGATGACACTGCTGTTTGCCGGCCACGAAACCACCGCCACAGCCCTAGCTTGGGCATTTTACTGGATTCACAGTTTGCCCTCAGTCCGCCAGAAACTGCTGCAAGAATTGGACAGTTTGGGGGAAAATCCAGACCCGATGGAGATTTTCCGCTTACCTTACCTGAGTGCAGTTTGTCAGGAGACGCTGCGGATTTATCCAGTAGGAATGCTGACATTTCCGCGAGAAGTCAAGTCGCCTGTGGAACTCATGGGATATCAACTCGAACCGGGTACGGTTGTGGTCGGCTCGATTTATTTAACCCACCGTCGCGAAGATTTGTATCCAGAACCGCTGCAATTTAAACCAGAACGGTTTTTGGAGAGGCAATTCTCACCTTACGAGTATGTACCCTTTGGAGGGGGAAGCCGCCGCTGCATCGGCATGGCTTTGGCGCAGTTGGAGATGAAACTGGTGCTGGCAAATATTTTGCGGGATTTCGACCTAGCATTGGCCGAGAACCAGCCTGTGCAACCGAAGCGTCGAGGGGTGACTTTAGGGCCTGCCGGCGGCGTGCCGATGGTGATGAGGGGGCGACGGATGCGCTATTCTCAGAAGCCTGAACCTGTTGTTAGTGGGGTTTGAAGTTGCAGCAGTTGCAGCGGACGATCGCACTTTTGGTATTGATTGCCAAAAATTGAGGCGAAATGTGCGATCGACCACTTCAGCAATGATTTTTGGTAGCACCCGCTACATATAAATAGCTATAATCCTTAACCTGTAACCATCCCCCGCTCTCAAATTTAAAATTTTTAGTCTAAAATTGTATGAACCTTGCAAACATACCCTGAGAGCAAAAGTGGGTGATTGCAATAGTCCTCTTGATATCTCGAAAGCCTGCCTGCCATACTGTAAAAACATATGCATACCCTGTTATTCAGCAAGGTCGGAAGCGTGTTGGCATTGCCCGCAATCTTCCGGCCTCTTTATTTTTTAGAAGGAAGAAGGAAGAAGGAAGAAAGAAGAAGGAAGAAGCAAGAAGGAGGCTGATTAATGCCCAATACCCCATGCCCCATGCCCAATTCCGCTTCATCGTTTTTATTCAACTAAAATCCAATAGCAAGTTTAAGGAATTACTAAGGAATAATTAATAACTTGTTAAACAAGGTCTTTCTATCGCTCCTTCAATCTTCTGTTTTGAGAAATTCCGATACCGAAACCGACTTCGGGAGACTCTCTAAATCTTGAATTTCGCTTTCGTGGGCAAAAAACTCGACTTCTTTATCGTCAATCTCGATCTGATAGCTAGCGGTAGCAGTCACTATACGCCGCTTTTTTTTATCTTCTATTAAAACCCAACACACAACTGGTCTTACCCACCTCTCAACGTGCTGACTTTGCTTGGTACTCCCAAAGGCATACCAGCCCTTAGCTTCAATAATTTGAAGCACTTTAAAATCGTTATTTGCCATAAATATCCCGATCGCGCTAACTTGACTACTATTCTTAGATCAAACTAATTGCTTACTAAGCTGGGTAAAGTTTCTGAACTTCCCAACTGCACTTAACAATCAGATTTTAAGCCTCTGCGCGTCTAATTCCCAATTAATTGTATTGTGTATTTGATCGTTGGCTAAAGTTCCTAACTCTTAATTATTGTGTCTAACTCTTTGATTACTATCACGGTTAAACTGTTCGCCGCCTTTGCTGAAGCCTACGGTATTTCTGAACAAACACTAGAATTTCCACTACTCACCCCAGTGTCCCAGGTATTAGAATGTGCGATCGCCCAACATCCCCAATTAGAACAGTGGCGCGATCATACCCGCTTCGGACTCAACCTGGAATTCGTCTCTCCCGACACCATCCTTCAAGACGGCGACGAGGTTGTACTGATTCCCCCTGTCAGTGGTGGGTAGGGCATGGGGCATGGGGCATGGGGCATGGGGCATGGGGCATGGGGCATGGGGCATGGGGCATGGGGCATGGGGCATGGGGCATTGGGCATCGTAAATCACCAAAACTAATGACTACTGACTAATGACTACTGACTAATGACTTCTTGTGTTCGATCGCACCACTGCCAAATTGTCAACCCAAAACCAAAATATTAAGTTTTGTAACAATTTTGTGGGTAAATCATCGTTGAGTGCGATCGGGCAACAGACGCAGCCTGATAATCGGCATTTCCAGGCAGAGCTTGAGAACAACTCTAATCCTTGTCATGCAAAGTTTTCAGCCGTCCAAAGCTGCAATTTAAATACACGATATTTTTACTCTAAAATCAATCCCGACTAAAAAAATCGGGTATGGTTGACGCAGTAATTTGACCGTGATAATCTGTGACAAGAATTGAAAACATCGCAAAACTAGAGAGTTGAGCTATGACCCAGGCGACCAGAACCCAATCCACAGCAGCTACCTTCACAGCCCTCAAGTGCAAAGAATGTGGCGAAGAGTATGAACTCCAAGCCAAACACGTCTGCGATTGCTGTTTTGGCCCGCTAGAAGTCAAGTACGACTACGACGCAATCCGTCGCACCGTCACCCGCCAAACCATCGAAGCCGGGCCAAACTCAATCTGGCGTTACCGGGCATTTTTGCCAGTCGCTACAGATAACGTCATCGATGTCGGCACCGGCATGACTCCTCTAGTAAAATCCCATCGCCTAGCGCGCAGGCTGGGTCTAAAAAATCTTTATATTAAAAATGATGCTGTGAATATGCCCACTCTCAGTTTCAAAGACAGAGTGGTATCAGTTGCCCTCAGCAGAGCGAGAGAATTGGGTTTCACAACAGTATCCTGTGCCAGCACTGGCAATTTAGCCAACTCTACTGCGGCGATCGCAGCCCATGCCGGCCTCGACTGCGTAGTATTCATTCCTTCCGACTTAGAAGCAGGCAAAGTCCTCGGCACTCTGATTTACAATCCAACTGTAATGTCGGTTCACGGCAACTACGACCAAGTGAACCGCCTCTGTTGCGAAGTTGCTAACACACACGGCTGGGGATTTGTCAACATCAATTTGCGTCCCTACTATTCCGAAGGCTCGAAAACCCTCGGTTACGAAGTCGCCGAACAGTTGGGCTGGAAATTACCAGACCACATTGTCGCCCCCCTCGCTTCCGGCTCTTTGTTCACAAAGATTTACAAAGGATTTAAAGAATTCGTCGAAGTCGGCTTAGTAGATGACAAAGAAGTCCGGTTCAGCGGTGCTCAAGCTGACGGCTGTTCCCCGATCGCCCAAGCATTCCGCGAAGGTCGCGATTTCGTCACACCCGTGAAACCGAATACAATTGCTAAGTCGATCGCGATCGGCAATCCAGCAGACGGGATGTACGCCCTCGAAGTCGCCCGCAAAACAGGCGGCAACATCGAATCCGTTAGCGACACTGAAATCATCGAAGGCATGAAATTGCTTGCAGAAACCGAAGGCATCTTCACTGAAACCGCAGGTGGCACAACAATCGCAGTCTTGAAAAAACTCGTAGAAGCAGGTAAGATCAACCCCGACGAAACCACCGTCGTCTACATCACCGGCAATGGCTTGAAAACCCAAGAAGCCGTCCAAGGTTACATCGGCGAACCCATCACTCTCGAACCAAAACTAGAAGCCTTCGAGCGTGCCCTAGAACGTGCTCGGACACTTGAACGCCTAGAATGGCAGCAAGTTTCGGTTTAATAGTCATTAGTCATTAGTCATTGGTCATTAGTCATTAGACATCTCTCATAATTCTTGTGGAACAGGCATCCTGCCTGTTCAAGACTGGCTTTTTAGGAGATGTCTATTAGTTATCAAGCTGTTGACTGCTGACTGTTGACTGCTGACTGTTGACTGCTGACTGTTGACTACTGACTAATGACTACTGACTAAGGACTAAAAAAATGACTGTTAAAGTTTTAATTCCCACACCACTGCAAAAATTCACCAACAATCAAGCCACAATAGAATGCGGTGGTGCAAACGTTTCTGAACTGATTGAATCCCTCGAAACACATTGTCCCGGCATCAAAAAAAGCCTGTGCGATGAACAAGGAGCACCTCGCAGATTCTTGAACTTCTACGTCAACAGCGAAGACATCCGGTTTTTGGAAGGTACAGAAACTGCTCTTAAAGATGGTGATGAAGTGAGTATTGTGCCGGCGGTTGCTGGCGGTTGATTTTTGACCGCAGATGGTGGCAGATAAACACAGATGAACGCAGATAGTTAAATCTATCTGCGTTCATTTGCGTTTATCTGCGGTTGAAATCTATGGATTCTCCAATCCAAAATCGATTAGCCTTGGCTGTTTCTATCGTCAAAAATTTTTGTTACTCAAATAAAAAAAAAATCGCCATTTTTTTTAGGGTTAAATGCTTGACTTTCATCATTTAATCAAGTACAATCTAATAATGGGAGTGGTAACAAAAATAATATTTTTGTTACCACTCCCATTATATAAATAATAGCACGAGTAATTCCTAAAAGTCAACAGGTAATCCTTCTTTTTATGGCCAAGCAGTTATAGCAGAAACAAGAAGTAATAATAGCAATGGTTTCAGGCATTAAGCATCGGATGAACTCAGATACGTCTAACAGTCCTAACGGCCCTTGAAAGTTGCTTTTACAAATGAACGCAGATAGATATTAAATTTATCTGCGTTCATTTGCGTTCATCTGCGGTTGCAAATGACGATCGCAACTAGGAAACGACTGAAGCTACTTGTACAGAAGCAGTCCGAGGACGACGACGACCTGTTACTTTATTCACAGGGGCTGGTACTGGGGATGGTAATGATGATGGCGATGATGATGCTAGTTTAGGCGCTTCAATCGAAAGCTGAGTTCTTTGGACAACTTCCGATCGCACTGCTTCTTCAGGAATTTGCATCAGGAATACCAGCATCGGATTGCTTTGCAATTGCCGGCGCAGCACTCGCCCAATTGCCTTTTCTATTTGCGTTTGAACTCCTACCCAGTCAATATTAACTTGTGGATCGGCAGCAGTAGCAGGTAGGACAAACTCTGACCAGCGATCGCTCAAAACTGTTTCAATGGTTTGGTTGATTAATCCGATCACTTCGGCGCGATCGGCTGATGTCACCACACCTTTCAAGTGGACTTCTGGTTTGGCAACTAATTTGCCTTCCCAATTCAAAGCCGCCGCTACTGTTACCGCGCCATCTCCGGCTAATTGCTGACGTTCCTTGAGGACGTTCGCTTTAACTACGCCCGATCGCGAAGAATCAACTAATTCAATTCCTGAAGGCACTTTAGTACCCAGTCGCATCGTATTTGCGGTCAGCTCTACCACATCACCGTTGTCAATAATCACCATATTGCTAGCGGGAATGCCCATGCTTTGAGCAGTCTTCGAGTGCTGAACCAGCATCCGATGTTCACCGTGTACCGGCAAGAAGAACTTGGGACGAGTCATGTTAATCATTAACTTTTGGTCTTCTTGACAACCATGTCCCGAAACGTGAATGCCTTTATCGCGCCCGTAGACAACGTGTGCGCCCAGCATCATCAGTTTATCGATCGTATTTACCACTGCGATCGTATTTCCCGGAATTGGGTTCGCAGAGAAGATGACTGTATCGCCTTTTCTGATTTTCAGTTCGTGATGTTCGCCGTTAGCAATGCGAGTCATCGCCGCCATCGGTTCGCCTTGGGAGCCAGTTGTTAAAATCAGTACCTTATCGTCAGGCAAATTGCGAATTTCTTTCAGCGGTTTGAAGATACTATCTTCGCATTTGATGTAGCCCAGATTGCGACAGTGAGCGATGACATTCAACATCGAACGGCCAACAACTCCTACATACCGATTGTTTTTCTTAGCCAATTCTAAAACAATTTGCAACCGGTGTACCGAAGAAGCAAAAGTCGTCAGCAGTACCCGTCCCGTTGCTTGAGCGATAATTCTGTCTAAGTTCGGAGCAACAGAACGTTCTGAAGCAGTAAAACCGGGAACTTCGGAGTTAGTAGAATCGCTAATCAAGCACAGTACGCCTCTTTCGCCGTACTCCGCCAGCTTTTGCAAGTCAAAATGCTCGCCGTCTACAGGAGTATGGTCAATTTTAAAATCTCCGGTGTGGATTATAATTCCCACGGGAGTGTGAATGGCTACCGTGAAACTGTCGGCCATCGAGTGAGTGTTGCGAATGTATTCGACTAAGAAATGCTTACCAATTCTTACGGTATCGCGGGGTCGAACTGTCCTCAATTCTGTGCGGTGGGACACTCCGGCTTCTTCGAGTTTTCCAGCTAGCAAAGCCATCGCCAAACGCGGGCCATAAATCACCGGAATTTCAAATTGTTTGAGGTGATAAGGGATACCGCCAATGTGGTCTTCGTGACCGTGAGTGACGATCATACCTTTAATTTTGTGGGTATTTTCCCGCAGGTAAGTCATGTCTGGGAGGACAATATTTACGCCGTGCATTCCATCAGTCGGGAACGCTAAACCTGCATCCAAAAGAATTATTTCATCGCCGTACTCGAACACACAAGTATTTTTACCGATTTCGTGCAGCCCGCCGAGGGGAATAACTTTTAGAACTTGTGCAGTTGTATTATTGATCATGCGTATCCTTTGTTAGTTATTTTTGTTATTTGTCTGTTGACTGTTGTCTGTTGACTGTTGTCTGTTGACTGTCGTCTACTGTCTAGTAGACCTCTCCAATAATCCCTGTGGAACAGGCATCCTGCCTGTTCAAGACAAGCTTTTTGGGAGGTATCTACTGTCTGTTGTTTGTTGATGGGGGAGATTTTTTCCAAGATATTTGTGAAAAACTCCCCTACGGGGTTTTACTCTCCCGTACAGTCAGTTGTCTCCAATCCTCAATCAGCAATTCTTAATTATCAGCTAATAACTCATAGCTCATAACTAATGACTGATGACGAATGATCGATGACAACCAAATATTTAGTTGTCTGAAAACTCGTTCTCGCCTATCTAAATCTAGCTAGCTGATACCTGTGCTAGCTGATTCAGCACGTCCTTTAACTTTTGAGTCACCTCAATAGGAGGATCACACAGGGGGGGACGGGTAGAACCGACATCCCAGCCTTGAAGTTTAAGAGCTGCCTTGACGGGAATGGGATTTGTGGTGAGAAATAGAGCTTTAAACAAGTCAAATAGTTGCAAGTGAATCTGGGTAGCGACTTGAACTTGACCCGTCTCAAAAGCTTTGATCATCTGTTGTAGTTGCTCTCCGACCAGATGGCTGGCTACGCTCACTACACCAGATCCTCCTACCGCCAGCATCGGCAAAGTTAGGGAATCATCTCCAGAATAGATGGCAAATTCAGGGGGTGTCAAGCATCGGATTTGGCTGGCTTGATCCAAGTTGCCACTTGCTTCTTTTATGGCTACGATATTGGGGATTTCTGCCAATCGAGCCACCGTCTCCGGCAACATATTCTGGCCTGTGCGACCGGGGATGTTATATAACATTATAGGCAATTCTGGACTAGATTGCGCGATCGCCCGGAAATGATTGTATAAACCTTCTTGTGGTGGTTTGTTGTAATAAGGAACCACCTGCAAGCAACCGTCTAAATTCAGTTTAGCTGCTTTTTGCGTAGCTTCGATCGCCTCACGAGTAGAATTCGATCCCGCTCCTGCTATGATTTTAGCTTTGCCTGTGACTGCTTTCTGCACCACCTGAAATAACTCGTACTCCTCATCCCAACTCAGTGTGGGAGATTCGCCCGTAGTTCCGCACAGTACCAAGCTATCCGTACCGCGATCGACCAAATGAACTGCCAACTGCTCTGCTACCGCATAGTTAACACTGCCGTCTTCCTTAAACGGCGTAATCATTGCAGTCAGAACTCTTCCAAACTTTACCACACTTTCTCCGATTTTAAACTTGTGATTTTTGATTTTAAATTTTTGATTTTAGATATATTTTTAATCTAAAATCCCTAATTCCATCTCACCTTGAACTATTAGAAGCAGGCGCCCCTTGGGTTTGCAGCATTTTTTTTGCCACCAGCAACTCTGCTATCTGCACCGCATTTAAAGCCGCCCCTTTGCGAATTTGATCCCCACTGAGCCACATTTCCAAGCCACAGGGGTGAGAAATATCTTGGCGAATCCTGCCTACCAACACCTCATCCTTACCGCTAGCCTCCGCCGGCATCGGGAAATAATTAGCTTGCCAGTCTTCTACCAGCTTAACCCCATTTGCTTGGTTTAAAATTTCTCTCGCTTCGATCGCACTAAAAGGCTCTGCAAATTCTAGATTAATCGCTTCGGAATGCGCTCGGAGTACGGGAACCCGAATGCAAGTGGCAGAAATTCTGATTTCGTCTGTCCCAAATATCTTCCGAGTTTCGTTCACCATTTTCATCTCTTCCTCACAATATCCCAAATCATTAATCGGGGTGTTGTGCGGAAACAGATTAAATGCTAATGGGTAGGGAAATATCTCGGTTTTGGGCGTTTCCCCAGCCAAAATTGCTCTGGCTTGAGCTTTCATTTCCTCCATTGCTCTGGCCCCGGCCCCGCTAGCAGACTGGTAAGTAGCTACAACTATGCGCTTTACTGGCCTAACTTTGTGAAGTGGCCAAACCGCCACGGCCATCAAAATCGTGGTGCAATTAGGATTGGCGATGATACCTCGGTGAGATACCACAGCTTCGGGATTGACTTCAGGCACCACTAGGGGTACGGTCGCATCCATGCGGAAAGCACTGGAATTATCAATTACCACTGCTCCGGCTGCTACTGCTTTCGGTGCCCAAAATTTTGAAGTAGAGCCACCAGCGGATGCCAGCACTAGATCTACGTTATCAAACGATCGCGCCTCCACTGCTTCCACCCGTAGCATTTCGCCACCAAACGGCAATTTTGAACCCGCAGAACGTTCCGAAGCCAGTAGTTTCAATTCAGCTAGCGAAAAATTCCGGCTGTGCAAGAGTTCTAGCAACTCAGCACCGACAGCGCCCGTAGCTCCTAGAATGGCAACTCGATAGGATTGAGACAAATTAGTTTCCTCCACAAAATAGATTGTAAGCGATCGAAATCAAAAATAAAAATAACTGCAATACTCAATATCAAACTTAATTAATCTTACGCGACATCAGGATCGGTTACGATAGCAACGGCGTAGTTAGCCGGATTTGGCACTCAAGCTTAACGGCTGAGACATGATTCTAGTCATTCCTAGTTTAGCACGGACTCCCAGATGGCGATCGGCAACCACAAACAGCCTGCTGTTGACTTTGACATCCGAAGGCAATACGTGTTATGTTGCTTCGGCAATTAGTCGATTGAACCCCACAAAGTGTTCAGCCACCAAAAACCCAAGCAAAACAAAGACTTGCAGTCTTGTTCAGTAAAAATGTTTGTAGTTGTGTCAGGTTGTGCCTGTACGATTAAAAGCGTAGAAACTTAAAATGCAGGCAAAGTCAGATTTGTATGTATTTTATCTCATTAATTGTTAAATATCAAAAAAGCCGATGAAAGTAACCCAGGAAAAACTTCCAGCTAGCCAAATTGGTCTGGAAATCGAAGTACCATCAGAAAAGTCGAAACAGGCCTACGAGCAAGTAATTAAACAATTTGCTCGCGAGATAAACATTCCTGGGTTCCGCAAAGGCAAAGTTCCCCGCCAAGTTTTGCTACAGCGCATAGGCCATGCTCGCTTGAAGGCGACGGCTTTGGAAAACTTGATTAACGACTCCCTGCAAAAAGCCCTCGAACAAGAAAAAATTTCAGCCATTGGTAGCTTTGAACTGGCGATCGAGTTTGATGAGCTACTATCTAAGTATGATCCAGAACAGCCTCTGACTTTTACAGCCAAGGTTGACGTAGAACCAGAAGTCAAACTGGCTCAGTATACTGGCTTGGAGCTGAAAGCCGAAGAAGCTAATTATGATGAAGCTCAAGTAGATGAAGTATTGCAAAAATATCGATCGGACAAAGCAGCTTTAATCCCCGTAGAAGGCCGGCCAGCTCAACTAGGAGACATGGCTTTGGTTGATTTCTCCGGCAAATTTGCAGATGCGCCAGAAGGCGAAACACCCGCAGAAATCCCCGGTGGCGAAGCACAAGACTTCCAAGTAGAATTATCAGAAAATCAGTTTGTCCCCGGCTTTATCCAAGGCATGATTGGGATGAATACGGGAGAAACCAGAGAAGTTGCTGTCCAGTTTCCCGATGAGTACAGCAGTGAAGAACTAGCCGGAAAACCCGCAGTCTTTACAATTACTCTCAAAGAGCTTAAGGAAAAAGAATTGCCAGAATTGGACGACGACTTCGCCCAAGAAGTTAGCGAGTTTGAAACCTTAGCAGAACTGCGTGAATCCCTGGAAACTAGGTTCAAAGGAGACCAAGAGCGCAAAACCACAGCAAACAAGGAAAAATCAATATTAGAAGCCCTGGTGCAGCTAGTAGAAGTAGAAATTCCCGGAACAATGCTCGATCGCGAAGTCGATTTCTTGCTGAATCAACAAGCCACCCAATTGAAAAATTATGGCATAGACATCAACCAATTGTTTACCGAAGACAATATGGGGCCGATGCGGGAACGCTTACGTCCAGAAGCAACAGACAAAATCAAGCAATCTCTAGCTCTAGCAGAAATCGCCAAGCTGGAATCTTTGTCTGTCGAACAAGCAGAAATCACAGCAGAAGTAGCCAAAGTCAGACAGCAGTTTCCCAAAGGAAATTTTGACCCCGAAAGGTTGCAAGAATTCGTCCGAGAAGACTTGCTCAAACAAAAAACCCTCACCTGGTTGGAAGAAAAAGGAACAATCGAACTCGTACCTGAAGGTTCTCTGACTCCCGCAGTAGATGAATCCGATGATGATGATGCAGAAACTTCAGAAACATCCACGGTTGTCGATGTTGAAGTAGTAGGCGAAGAGTAATAGCAGAAGGAAGAAGGAAGAAGGAAGAAGGAAGAAGGAAGAGGGAAGAAGGAAGAGGGAAGAAGGAAGAAGGAAGAAGGAAGAAGTTATTGCTGGTTGGTTATCAATGCCCAATGCCCGATTCCCGATTCCCAATGCCCGATTCCCGATTCCCAATGCCCGATTCCCGATTCCCAATTCCCGATTCCCAATTCCCGATTCCCAATTCCCGATTCCCAATTCCCGATTCCCAATTCCCAATCTCTGTCTAGAAGAGTCATAATAGTTAAAAGCTGGCGGCTTAATTTCAAGCTTTCATCAGCCGTAAATAGTCTATAATCCTTGACTGGTGTCTTATGGTTGTATCTCAATCTTCTAACTACCTAATTACAAGCTATAACAATTTTGAGGTCAGCGACCACCCCAGCAACGTAGTACCGATGGTACTCGAACAGTCCGGGATGGGCGAACGAGCCTTTGACATTTACTCGCGCTTGCTGCGGGAGCGAATTGTGTTTTTAGGAACCCCCGTAACTGACGAAGTGGCAGACTCGATAGTAGCTCAGCTACTGTTCCTAGATGCCGAAGACCCAGAAAAAGACATTCAAATGTACATCAATTCCCCCGGCGGTTCGGTGACAGCCGGCATGGCAATTTATGACACAATGCAGCAAATCCGCCCCGATATGGTGACGATTTGTTACGGTTTGGCTGCGAGTATGGGCGCATTTCTGCTGACAGCAGGAGCTCATGGTAAGCGGATGTCTCTCCCCAGTTCGAGAATTATGATTCACCAGCCACTGGGAGGCGCTCAAGGTCAAGCAGTTGATATTGAGATTCAAGCCAAAGAAATCCTTTATCATAAACGTAAGCTGACGGAATTGTTAGCACACCACACAGGTCAGTCGCTTGAAAAATTAGAGGCCGATACTGAACGCGACTTTTTCATGTCTGCGGCTGAAGCCAAAGATTATGGGTTGGTCGATAAAGTTATCGCTAAGGAAAATCTTCCGGTGGCGGGGGAAAATGTCACTCCACTAAATTAAGAGGAATTTATCCGACAAAATTGGGTCAGTCAAAGCTGAAAGAGGCATTACCCAAAGACTTCAGTGATGGACGATTAACGCTTTCCTATGGCGAGTATTACATTGTTATATCTGAAGAAGTTCAATCACGTCAGACCGACAACCAAGGTCGCGTGGTTGCCTTAGACCCCGGTGTTAGAACGTTCATGACCTTCTTTTCTGAGTCTTTCTATGGATGGAAATGAAGCTTACACTTCAAAGACTGTTTCATGGACTGGAGAAGTCAAAAAGATTGGTGGTAGTAGAACGATTAAAGATTCTGATGGAAATCAGATGAACCGAGCCTTGGTTGAAAAGCTTTTTAGCGATTTAACTTATGTGTTTGTTAGTAAACGTTAGCAAAAAAGTATCGGCTGTTATGTCTAAATACGACTCCCATCTAAAATGTTCCTTTTGCGGCAAGTCTCAAGAACAGGTACGCAAGTTAATCGCAGGGCCTGGGGTTTATATCTGTGATGAATGTGTTGACTTGTGCAATGAAATTTTAGATGAGGAGTTGTTTGACTCCAGCGCAGTACCTGCGGCGACGGCGGTACCCCCGAAGCAAGAAACAACGACCAAACGCCGCGCCAATTCCGGCAAAAGCCTGTCTCTGAGCCAAATTCCGAAGCCGAGGGAAATTAAAAATTATCTTGATGAAAATGTCATCGGTCAAGATGAGGCGAAAAAGGTGTTGTCGGTGGCGGTTTACAATCACTACAAGCGCCTGAGTTTTATTCATAGCAAAAATAGTGGCAAGCACCCACCGGAAGAGGTGGAACTGCAAAAATCAAATATTTTGTTAATCGGGCCGACTGGTTGCGGCAAAACTCTGTTGGCTCAGACTTTGGCAGAGATGCTGGAAGTACCCTTTGCGGTGGCTGACGCGACGACGCTGACGGAAGCGGGCTACGTTGGCGAGGATGTGGAAAATATTTTGCTGCGCCTCCTACAAGTGGCAGATATGGATGTGGAAGAGGCGCAGCGCGGGATAATTTATATTGATGAAATTGACAAAATTGCCCGTAAGAGCGAAAATCCTTCGATTACGCGGGATGTTTCGGGGGAAGGGGTGCAGCAGGCGCTGTTGAAGATGTTGGAAGGGACGATCGCCAATGTACCACCTCAAGGCGGTCGTAAACATCCGTATCAAGACTGCATCCAAATTGATACTAGCAATATCATGTTTATCTGTGGCGGTGCTTTTGTCGGTCTGGAAAAAGTGATCGAGCAGAGAACGGGTAAAAAGTCAATGGGTTTTGTTCAGCCGGGAGAACTTGTGCCGAAACAAAAGCGGGCTGCTGATGTTCTCAAGCAATTGGAACCGGATGATTTGGTGAAGTTTGGGATGATTCCTGAGTTTATCGGGCGGGTGCCGGTGGCGGCTGTGTTGGATCCGCTGGATGAGGAAACGCTGATGGCGATTTTGACGGAACCGCGCAATGCTTTGGTTAAGCAGTATCAAAAGCTGCTGAAGATGGATAATGTGCAGTTGGAGTTTAAGATGGATGCAATTCGTGCGATCGCTCAGGAAGCATACCGACGCAAAACTGGGGCGCGGGCACTCAGGGGAATTGTCGAAGAGTTGATGTTGGAGGTGATGTATGAGTTGCCGTCTCGCAAGGATGTGACGCGGTGTATGATTACGAAGGAAATGGTTGAAAAGCGATCGACTGCTGAGTTGTTGATACTTCCATCTTCGCTACCAAAACCAGAGTCGGCTTAAAGATAAAAGTTTTTGTATTGTGAATAAGTTTTTTAGGAACGGGCAAGATGCCCATTCCACAAGAAACTTGACTCTTTGTGGAACAGGCCGGAAAGCCTGTTCAAAACAGCTTAAAAATCAAAGTTTTCAGATTGTGAATAAGTTTTTTAGGAACGCCCACAAGAAACTTGACTCTTTGTGGAACAGGCCGGAAAGCCTGTTCAAAACCAGCATTTCTGGAGTTGACGAATCATGAATTCTCGCATTCAATCATATCTGCGTTTTGCAGCCAGCCAGCAGCGCGACACTCAGCAGATTGGGTCGTTTCTCGCTACCTTCAGCCCCCACAACACCAACCCTTATCTTAATTATGCGATTCCAGACGAGGGCGCCACACCCTCCGTCGCCGATGTCAACGGGCTGATTGCTGCGTATTCTCAACGCGGGCGAAAGCCACGTTTGGAATACGTTGCAAAATTAGCGCCTGCTGTGGAAGAAGTGCTGATATCAGCAGGTTTCACCATTGAGGGGCGCTTACCGCTGATGACTTGCACTCCGGGTTCGGAGAAATTGCTGCCCGTTCCCCCGGAGATAGAACTAATTGTACCTGTTTCCGAAGCCGAGATGTTCGCGACTGTGGCGGCACAAAACGAGGCTTACGGAGAAGGTGCACCAAGCCCTGAAGACGTTGACAGTCTGCGGAAAAATCTCGCAGCAGGTGGGATTGCGGTACTTGCTCGTGTAGCAGCAACGGGTGAACCTGCGGGGGCTGGAATGTTTACCGCGCCGGCAAATCAGACGACAGAAATCGCTGGTATCGGTGTGCGTGTCCCTTTTCGTCGGCGGGGAATCGCAGGGGCTTTGACAGCCCGGTTGGTGCGAGAGGCTTTTGATGCTGGTGTGACGGTGGCTTTTTTGATGACGCTACATGAGCAGGAATTTAGAGTGTACACCGCTCTATAAAACTTACCCAAAGCTACCCATTGATTAAAACCTTTGGACTTTGGTGTTTATTTCCTGTTTCAGCGTAGTCTCAAGATGACTCTTGAG
>REAP01000052.1 GCA_004294385.1 Oscillatoriales cyanobacterium
GTTGCTACCTCTCAAGGTAGGGGATATGCTTTCACCGCTGCACTTGCGGGATAGGACTAAGGACTTGTGAATCCCGCACCTATATATGTATTTAGTTATACTAACCAGTTGGTTAGGCTGACCGTCCCTGAATATTTCTACCCATTTTGGTCAAACGAATCGCACCCAAATGCTTTTATTATACCTTGTATCGACAATTGATTAATCTGTTAAAAGTAAATCGATCGACCAACAAATGAGTAATTTCAACGAATCTCTGACTAAACTCCCTTCCTATTGGCCGATTCCAGATGTCTCCCAAGCTGCTTTTGTGGCCGAAAATGCTGTTGTCATCGGTAGGGTAGAGGTGGGTGCGGGGGCGAGTATTTGGTACGGGGCGGTGGTGCGGGGGGATCTGGAGCTAATTGCGATCGGGCTTAGTACCAATATCCAAGATGGAGCTATTTTACACGGCGATCCGGGGAAACCGACGGTTTTGGAAGATTTTGTGACGATCGGACACAGAGCCGTGATTCACTCAGCTTACATTGAACGGGGTTGTTTGATCGGCATTGGTGCGATCGTCCTAGATGGCGTGAGGGTGGGAACAGGTTGTATCGTCGGTGCGGGTGCTGTTGTCACCAAGGATGTGCCACCTTACACCCTAGTTGCGGGAGTACCTGCGAAGCGATTGCGGGATGTTTCCGAGGAGGAAGCGGCGGAATTAATCGAGCACGCTAAGCGTTACGAAAAGTTGGCTTTGGTGCACGCGGGGAAAGGTTCTGATTTGGGATTTGTTGAGGTGAAAGTGTAGCAAATAATCTCATGATTGACCAAGATTATATTCAGCAACAGTTTCGCCTAGGTGAACCAGTTATTTCTCCTCTGCTAAAGAACTTGCAACTTCGCTTAGATGATATTATACCTCGATAAAGTGGCGTGTCAAACTACATATAGGATTTACACAAAACTTAGGAGTTTGAATCAATGACTGTAGAATTTCTTACGTCGTCAAACTATTTTAGATTCAGCACAAGTGATTTATGCTACGAGATAACGAATCCCTGATTGATCTAGCAATCTTAAATGAGTTGTAGGGTGCGTCGCTATCAGATTTTTCGGGTTTCCAAGTAGATGACTGATGGCGACGCACCCTACGATATCTGAAGTCTAAATCAGAAACTGGGTTTTTTGCGTAAGTCCTACATATACTATTAAGGTTCTGCCGGAATTTCACCGATCGCCCTTGCCACCAAAATCAAATCATGAACGATCGCACATCTACTCCAAACATCCCTCCACACACCTGGAAACGCGCCATAGGCCTCGGTTGGGACAACCCCTACACAGTCCGCTACGCCAGCAATCTCGACGACGGCCCTTGGCACGGAATGCCCTTGGGTGGCTTCGGGGCTGGGTGCATTGGTCGATCGCCCCGTGGAGACTTCAACCTCTGGCATATCGATGGTGGCGAACACATTTTTAATAGTTTGCCCGCTTGTCAATTCAGCGTTTTTGAAGAATCTGGTGGTAAGAAACAAGCCTATGCACTCTGTACTGAACCGCCTACAGATGGCAGTTTATCTACTTGGGAATGGTATCCTGTCGAAGGAAGATTGGCAGCGGATTTTGTAACGGATTTAACGGATGAAATGAAGAAAGAAGATTTGAATTCTTCGGGGACTTATCATGCTTTGTATCCGCGCAGTTGGTTTGTATACGAAAATGTGTTTCAGGCGCAATTAAGCTGCGAACAATTTTCGCCAATTTTGCCTCACAACTATCAAGAAAGTAGTTACCCAGTAGCCATGTTTGAATGGATAGCTCATAATCCTACAGATGCGCCAATTACTCTCAGCATCATGTTAACTTGGGAGAATATTGTCGGCTGGTTTACTAATGCTATACCCCCCCAGCCCCCCCTTACTAAGGGGGGGTACGGGGGGGTTCCCGTTAAAGTGCGCGATGATGGTAGTCCGGCTTATGACTATCAGCCACGGTGGGGAGAAAGCGGCGGAAATATGAATTTGTTGGTGGAAGATTTTCACCGGATTGGCTGCGTGATGACGCGGTTAAATGCTAATGACGATCCAAAAGAAGGGGATGGACAATGGGCGATCGCAACTATCACCAATCCAGCCGTAGAAGTATTCTATCAAACTCGCTGGAACCCGGCGGGGAAGGGCGAGGAGATCTGGCAGAACTTTTCTGGTGACGGTTGTTTGTTGGATGACAAAGATGAGACAGCCTGTGATCCTGGAGAACGATCGGCTTGTGCGATCGCAGTCCGGTTTACAATTAGACCAGGGAAAACTCGCAAAATCCCCTTTATTTTAGCATGGGATTTGCCCATTACTGAATTTGCACCGGGAACTTGGTATTACCGTCGCTATACAGATTTCTTTGGGCGCAATGGTAAAAATGCTTGGCCAATGATCCGCACTGCAATGAAGCATTCTGATACTTGGCGCGAAAGTATTGAAGCTTGGCAAAAACCGATTTTGCAACGGGAAGATTTGACAGATAGTTTCAAAATGGCGCTGTTTAATGAACTGTACATCCTAACTGACGGCGGTACGCTTTGGAGTGCGGCTGATGAACGCGATCCGAAGGGTCAATTTGGAGTTTTGGAGTGCATTGATTACCGTTGGTATGAAAGTTTAGACGTGCGTCTTTACGGTTCTTTTGCTTTGTTGATGCTGTGGCCGGAATTAGAAAAATCGGTAATTATCGCTTTTGCGCGGGCAATTTCTGCTGGGGATGATACGCCGAGAATTGTGGGCTGGAATCAAGCTGCTGCGATTAGAAAAGCTGTCGGCGCGACTCCCCACGATTTGGGAGCTCCCAACGAACATCCTTGGGAGAAAACGAATTATACTAGCTATCAAGATTGCAATTTGTGGAAGGATTTACCTTGCGATTTTGTGTTGCAAGTCTATCGGGATTTCCTGTTGACTGGTAGCACAGATTATGAGTTTTTGCAAGATTGTTGGCCGGCAATTGTTGAGGCTTTGGCTTATCTGAAAACCTTTGATGAGGATGGAGATGGCATTCCTGAGAATTCGGGGGCACCGGATCAGACTTTTGATGATTGGCAAATGCGGGGGATTAGTGCCTATTGCGGTGGTTTGTGGTTGGCTGCGTTGGAAAGTGCGATCGCGATCGGTGAAATCTTAGAAGACACAGCGCCAGAAATAATTCCCAATCCTCAAGCAAAGATTGCATTATATCACAGTTGGTTGGAACAAGCCAGACCAACTTATCAAGAAAAACTCTGGAATGGTCAATATTACCGTTTGGATAGCGAGAGTAATTCCGAAGTGGTGATGACGGATCAATTGTGCGGTCAATTTTACGCAAAACTGTTGGGGTTGCCGGATATTGTACCGCCAGAATGTGCAGTTAGCGCCTTAGAGACTGTGTACGAATCTTGCTTTTTGAAGTTCAAAGATGGTGAGTTTGGGGCGGCGAATGGGGTGATGCTGAATGGTGCACCGGAAAATCCGAATGCGACTCATCCTCTGGAGGTTTGGACGGGGATTAATTTTGGGTTAGCGGCTTTTTTGGTGCAGATGGGGATGGAGGAGAAGGCGTTTAAGTTGACTGATGCGGTGGTGCGGCAAATTTATGAGAATGGGTTGCAGTTTCGGACACCGGAAGCAATTACGGCGGTGGGGACTTTTCGGGCTAGTCACTATTTGCGGCCGATGGCTATTTGGGCGATTTATTATGTGATGAATCGGAAAACGGCAGATTTAGGCGACTGATTTAGGACGGGTGCATCCCTATTTTGTAAGGGCGAAGCATGACCGCAGATAATTTATTAGTGATAGCCAGAGATTTACTGCGGTCATGCTTCGCCCCTACGAATATATTTGCAAAAATGAGATGCACCCTTTAGGACTGCTATATTTATGCCACTCTCCCGGAAATTGCGGATTTTCCACTCCTCGAAAAGCAGTTGGTTCAGTAATTATACTGATTGATAAATACAATTATGCCTTAAGTTGTGACAAATGTATGAACACTGATTAAGATCAATTTCGGTTGTACTGTCAGTGATTGTTTACTACTTGAACAATACTGATTTAACCGGAAACTATATGATTTGGAAAACGATCGGTCATTTTTCCGGATCGAAGTTATTGAGGATGAAAGTTAAGTATATCGATTAAGTAGGTGCAAGCAATTACAAGATTTAATCAGGGCGAATAAAGCCTTCATATGCTTGTTGGGCGAGCAGTTTGGCAGTATTAGCATTTTTACTTGATTTATTTGCAGCTATTTATGACGACATTTTTCTAGCAGTGACCGATCGCTATCAAGAAAGCCCAACCTTGAGTTTTCGGTTACTTCTAATCCTTAATTACTCATCATCACGAGAAAAACTATGGCTATTCCAATCACTGGTTCTTTGGGTCAAACGACTAATTTCAGCACCATCAATGACTTGATCGCAAAATGGGCAACTGCTGCCCAAAATAAAGGCATCAAACTGTCTGGGATAGCTGTTGATGGCGTAGAAACTGACTATCTTAATCCTACTGCGATCGGCAACCTCACTTTGGCAACGAACGTAAACCCTCAAAGCTGGCAGAGCTACGGCAGTACCGGTGGTATTGGTGTCCCATCTGCTTATGATGGTTGGTTCACCGATGTCAATAAAGTTCGGGCAGAAATCAACCATAATCCCAACACCAATCAATCTCAGGCGCTGAAGGTGAAATGGGCAGATAACCAAGATGTGACTAGCGCCACGATCGACCTAAGTTCATTGAGTTCCAAAAAAACTCTAGGAGTGGGCGATCAAGGGAATGAAGTTGGTCTCATGCAAGTCTTCAATAATGGGGTTTTAGTACCGACTAGCAATTTTACCTTCACTCGTCTCAATGCTGCGGTCATACCAAAACCTCTGTCTGTGTCTGCAAATGGAGTGACTTTTACAGGCGATCGCAATGATGGTACTTTCCAATTCAAGGTAGAAGCAAAGCCTCTGACCGGTGCTGCTTTTGACGAACTACGGTTCTCTGCCAAAGCCTATGATAGCCCAACTGCTGCTTACCTCGCCACCCCTTTCAAAGACGATAGTTCCGACTACCTAGTACGCAGCATTCAATATCAAGGTATGGATGTGACGCCAACTCCGACGCCGACGCCAACTCCAATCCCTCCAAGTGTCTTCCAATTCGAGCAAGGAAGTTACACGGTGAATGAAGGTGGCGTGGCGACGATTAACGTTACTCGCACCGGTGGTACAGCGGCTGCATCAATTAACTACGCTACTGTTAACGGTACCGCCAGGGCTGGTGGGACAGCACCCGATTACACTGTGGCGGCGGGGGCGTTGAATTTTGCTGCGGGCCAAACTAGCGCTAGTTTCACAGTGACGGCTTTGAACGATTTGCTTTTTGAATCGCCGGAAACTGTGAATTTGGTGCTTAGCGGTGGCAATATCGGCAGTAATCCGTCTATTTTGACGATTAATGATGTGGTGCCAACTCCGACACCAACTCCGACTCCGACACCTGGTCAAAACACGTTTTCCTTCAGTGCGGCTGCTTACAGCGTCAACGAGGGTAGCACTGCGCCGATTACGATTAATCGTGGTGGCGATCTTTCGATACCAGCTACGATTTTGTTCACCACTGGTGATGGCACTGCTTTGGGTTCTCAACCGGATTACATTGGTGTGGTTCAACCAGTCACTTTTGCACCTGGACAAGCTAGCGCACAAGTTCCGGTTCAAACTTTATTTGATAGCCTCACAGAGCCTACTGAAACTGTGAATTTGTTCTTAAGTGGTGGTAGTTTGGTGGGTCCATCGGCGGCGGTTTTAAGTATTGTTGATACTACTGCTGTGCCTCCGACTTTCTTCTCTTACGGCTCGTCTCCTGGCGCTATTGCTGATGGTGGTGCTGGAACTTTCACGATTAATCGGACTGGTAATACTGCGGTTTCGGCTGCCATCGACTTTTTGATTGTTGCTCCTGGTGGCCCTCAACCTGTGAACAACGTGGACTACAATATCATCAATCCATCTGGTGGTGTGACTCCTTCTGGTGGAACGGTCAACTTTAATCCCGGTCAAACTAGCGTTACTCTGACGATGAACAATCCTCTTGGTCCCCGTACTGGGGTGGTGAATTTAGGCTTTGGTGCAGGTCCGATCGGCGCTCCAGCATCGACTGCAATTACTCTGCTTTAAGGCTGTTAATTGTTGACTGTTTAACTGGTTCCCAGGCTCCAGCCTGGGAACCATTAGATTAGGTCATTGAGCGTAGTCGAAATGTCCAGATTAGTTCATTGAGCGTAGTCGAAATGTGCAAATTAGTTCATTGAGCGTAGTCGAAATGTGCAAATTAGTTCATTGAGCGTAGTCGAAATGTCCAGATTAGTTCATTGAGCGTAGTCGAAATGTCCAGATTAGTTCATTTCGAGGTAATTGATACTAAACCCTTCGACTACGCTCAGGGTACGACATCATCAATTATGCTAAAGTTTTGTAGCCCGATCGCACTAACTTCCACTCCACTCAAAGCAGCCAAAATCTGACCTGTATTGGCAATCTTAATTAAGGTAGAATTATTTTCTTGGATGATGCTGAGGCGATCGAACTTCAAGCCACCTCTTAAAACTAGCAAGTCTTCGCCCTTGGTAAAATCAGTAATTACATCACTGCCTTCTCCCAAGGTTAACATAAAGTAATCGCGTCCGATTCCACCTTGCAGCGTGTCGTTTCCTAAATCTCCCATCAACCAATCATCGCCAATTCCGCCAACCAAAGTATCATCACCTTTGCCGCCATAAAGAGTATCATTGCCTTCTCCACCGCAAAGTTTATCTGTGTCTTCATTGCCAAAAATTAAGTCATTGCCCCGATCGCCAAATAGCAAATCTCGTCCAGTTAAATCACCATCAGACGAGTCTGAAGTACCACCAAATAGGGTATCGTTACCGTCATCACCAAGTACGGTATCGTTGCCTTTATCGCCCCAGATTAGGTCATTGTCTTTGCCTGCGATCGCCAAATCATGATCTTTACCAGCATAAATAATATCATTGCCAGCATGACCGATGATGTAGTCGTCGTTTTGGTTGCCAAATATGGTGTCACTGTCTATATCCGCGCCGACAGAAATGCTGCTGGCTAAGCCACCGTAAATATTATCGCTGCCTTCGAGTCCAATTAGCAAGTCGCTACCGTTGAAACCGTTGATGCTGTCGTTAAGATTGCTGCCGGTTAATGTATCTTTGCGGTTAGTACCGTTGAGAGTATGTTGAGTAATATTGGGTGCGGGAATGGAATTGCGATCGGGTAAAATAGTGCGATCGCAAATACAATCTTCCACAAAAGTATCTGTATTCTCCGCATCAAAATCAGTCGGCGTTACTGTCGGAGTTTTCGCAGAAATTGGTGTAGGAATTGGTGTCGGAGTTGGAAAGGAGTCACGCACCAGCCAAGAAACCGGGTTTTTTAACGAATCTATGGGTTTCAACGAAGTATTGTTGTCAAAAAACCCGGTTTCTGAACCCCCATGCGTAAGTTTTGTGGGAGTTTCCGCAGAAATTGGCGTGGGAATTGGAGTTGGAAACGACTTACTCACTCCCACCAAAGAAACCGGGTTTTTTACCGAATCTGTCGGCTGCGATGGAGTATTTTCGTCAAAAAACCCGGGAGTCGGAGTTGGAATTGAAGTTGGAAACGACTTACTCACTCCCACCAAAGAAACCGGGTTTTTTACCGAATCTGTCGGCTGCGATGGAGTATTTTCGTAGAAAAACCCGGTTTCTGGGCCCCGATTCGTTGGCGTTGGAGTGGGAGTTGGAATTGAAGTTGGAAACGACTTACTCACTCCCACCAAAGAAACCGGGTTTTTTACCGAATCTGTCGGCTGCGATGGAGTATTTTCGTCAAAAAACCCGGTTTCTGGGCGTTGGAATTGGAGTCGGAGTCGGAGTCGGAATTGGAGTCGGAATTGGAGTCGGAATCGGAATCTGAGTTGGAATTGGAGTCGGAATCGGAATCTGAGTTGGAATTGGTGTCGGAATTGGAGTCGGAGTCGGAGTCAGTGTTGGAATTGGTGTGGGAGTTGGAATTGGAGTCGGAATCGGAATTGGAGTCGGAATCGGTGTTGGAATTGGTGTGGGAGTTGGAATTGGTGTGGGAGTTGAATTGGAGTCGGAATCGGAATTGGAGTCGGAATCGGTGTTGGAATTGGTGTGGGAGTTGGAATTGGTGTGGGAGTTGGTGTCGGAATTGGAATCGGAGTTGGAATCGGAGTCGGAATCGGAGTCGGTGTTGGAGTCGGTGTTGGAATCGGAGTTGGAATCGGAGTTGGAATCGGAGTCGGAATTGGTGTCGGAATTGGTGTCGTATCTACAATAGTCAAAACAGCAGTCGAAATCGTTCCCAATTCAGCACCATTAGTAGGAGAAATCAATCTGAGATCAACAGTTTCATTCCCTTCTACTAAGGTGTCATCAACAATTGGAATCGTGAAAGTTTTACTGATTTCGCCGATCGCAAAACTCAAAGTTCCCGATGTCGCAGTATAATCGCTACCAGCATTCGCACTACCATTACTTGTGTTGTAGCTGACATCCGCAGCGACATTCACAGCATCGGTGCGAGTCACAGTAATTGTGGCAGAAGTACCGTTTTCATTAACGCTATAATTGGCGTTAGTAAAGTTAAATTCACCTGGATTGGTGACGTTAATATTTGCCAAAATTGCTGGTATTGTAGCAGCCCCGTCGCTAACGCTGTAAGTGAAGCTATCGAATCCAGAAAATCCCGGATTCGGACAGTCAGCAAATCACCATCCAAGTCGCTATCGTTGGCTAAAACTCCGTTAGCAACAGGCACGTTCAAAACCTTACCTTGAAGGATTTTGTAATTGTCGGTTAGGGCGAAAGGTGGATTGTTGGTGACGTTAATGACAAATGTCTGATTTGCCGAAGTATCGACGCCGCCGTTAGTTGTACCGCCGTTATCTTTGAGATTTAAACTAATAGTAGCACTGCCGATCGCACTTGTTGCAGGTGTAAAAGTCAATTGTCCCAAAGAGTCGATCGCAGGTAATACACTAAACAAACCAGTATTGTCATTCCCCACCACTTGAAAATTGACGGTTTGTGCTGACTCGTTGTCGGGGCCCGGAACAATGGCTGTAGCCCATCCAGCAACGGTTTGTGGGCCTGCGTTGCGGTTGAGAGTGCGATCGGGGCCTTTGACAAACAACGGTGCGTCATTGACTGGATTAACTGCGATCGGCGATGCGATCGCATTAGTGCTAAACGGAGTTGTTCCTCCAGTGACAGAAGCATTGACACCCGTTGTACCGCTAGCAACTCCGTTACTTCCATCCCACGCCCGAAACGTAATTTTCGGTTCGTTTCCGGGGGTACTGTAATAGTCTGGGTTGGGTACAAAGCGAACTCTCGCAGGAGTTTGCAGGGAAACCCGCGTCAGGTTGATGTTAGCTTGGGCTGAGGTAGTATCGTCACCGAGGAATAGAAAGTTAGGAGTTTCATAAGGATCGATCGCACCACTAAATGCAGCATAATCTCGCAGCGGCCCTGTTAGTATAATATTGCTACCGTCTGAAAGAAAGTAATTATCTCCTTGAACTCTCAGAGTATAGTCATTAGCATTATTGGTGTTGTAACCAACATTTTCGGCGGCGACAAATAAGCCCTTGGGTTGTCCGCCTGGGTTAGGAGTAATGTCGTCTCCCTGTGCAAAAATATTACCGGAAGTTGGAGATAGTCGCTGGAAACCGATTTCAATTGATTTGCGATCGCTTGTTACCGCCACAATACTAAAACCCGCTCGATTTTGATTAGTGCGAGATTCTGAGATAATTTGGAGATTAAAAGATAGGCTAAAGCCCGAAGTGCGATCGAGCACCGGAAATGATGAATTCAAAGGATTCTTTGTGTAGCCAGCATAGATACTATTGGCAGCAGTGCTATTTAAATTAGCTCCATTACCGCTAAATATTTCCGAACCGGGAGTCGCAGGAGGAATAAGATTTAAGTTTGTTAAAGACAGCCAATTTTGAGCATTTGGAGTATTGCCAAGTAAACCATTATAAAGACGAATCTGGCCGAGTACAGTTGCTGAACTTTCCGACACTGTGCCGAAATTTGTCCAAGTATTACCGCTAGTTGAAAATTGCCAATTGCCGTTAGTATTGTCAACTCCTGTGACTGCTACACCCAAAGGATCTTTATTGCCATCAGCGCCGAACTCGCCAAGATAGCCAGCAAAACTAAATCCTGTGTTAGCTGCATTGGTTATATCTTCGTTTATTTGACTCGGTGGATTAACGTTAGGATTGCCAAGAGTTGGAGCGATGTTTGCCTGCGGATTGCGGAGGCTGTTAATATAAATAGTGTTAATTCCGCCGTTGGGCAAACCCAAGGAACCAGGATTATCTACAGCATAATTAGCAGTTTTGTTGACTCCGCCAAGAGCACTGGAAAACTCGACAATCCCACTGTTACCATTATTCGGTGCTGGAATTTGGACTTTAGTTGCACTACCGAATGCTCCTAAACCAGTAGTTGGCCAGGCGATCGAATCAATTGAAGTAATCCCCTCACTGCTAGTATCTACCCACGCAAGATCGGAAGCTGCAAAATCCCCTCCCAAAGCGTTAGTGCTGACTAAAACATTGTTTAGGTATGTGCCACCAGCACCATTATTGATCAGCAATTGAATGTTCCAGTCAGCATTAGTTCCGCCGGGAAATGGGTTGTAGGTAATATCATTAGTAGGAATTACACTTGAACCGCCGATCGCAATTATGGTTCCTGCTTTGAATATAGGAGCAATATCTCCCATATTCCTGAACTGATAAGCAGATCTTTTGATAACGGTTGAAGTATCTGAATCGCCTACAAAATAAGACTGAAGTTGAGCGGCATTCATATCTTCGGTGAGCAGCAATTCCACATACTCATTACCCTGAAACATTCCATTGCGCCGGAATTCATTGATGATTATTTGTCCCATATAAATGCACCTAAATTTCACATAAAAACGCAGATAAATCAGAATATCTGCGTTTATTGGAGCTTATTTGGATTTTAAGATTTTGTCAAGTTTAGATCGATCGCCCCTAGCTGCAAACTCGCGGGGCGGTCGCGATTTGTGCTACCCCATCCCCCGTCGCATCGAGGGTAATTACTTCTGTTCCCGGTTCGATACCGTTGTGGAGAGTTTGGGATTGATAAAAGCCATAGTTTTGATCGAGCCTTGGCGATTATTTTAGTAGCTAGAAACCGGGTTTTTCTCGATAATATACGCCTCAAAACCCTGAATATCGAAAAAACCCGGTTTCTTTGGTTTTGATGCGTCCCAAGTATTATTAGAAACTACCAGACTTAAAATTGACCACCTAACAATTCTTCAGCTACCAATCCTTTCTGAATTGCGAGTACAGCAGCTTGAGTCCGATCGCGCACTTCCAACTTTTGCAAGATCGCATGAACATGAACTCGTACCGTACCGGGCGCAATGTACAATATTTGAGCAATTTCCTGATTGCTTTTCCCCCCCGCAACTAAAGCTAAAATTTCCTGTTCTCGCTTCGTCAACGGATTGTCCAAAATTTGTGATTTCAACCCAACTTTCACAGGTTCAGAATTAGTAAAAACTGCCCGAATTTCCGCAGTTACCGACTTATCCCACCACGAAGCGCCCGCCGCTACAGATCGAATTGCCAAAACCAAGGTTTCCGCCGCAATTCCCTTGAGACAATAGCCCTGAGCACCAGCCGCAATCAATCTTTCAATTAAGGTTTTTTGGGAATGAGATGTTAAAATTAAGACGGGAATTGCTGGATGACGCTGTTTAATTTGCCGACAAGCTTCAATCCCCCCAATTCCAGGCAAACCGACATCAAGAACTACCACATCCGGCAAGTATTCCTGAGTCAATTCTACTGCTGTTTCGCCATCTTCGGCTTCAGCAATTATTTGCAAGCAACTTTCTTGCTGCAATCTAGTTTGCAGTCCCAACCGAAACAATTCGTCGTCTTCAACTAGGAGAATTCGCAAGGGATATGCTGGTTTCATTTCTCTGGGATCGCAGGGAGTCGGAATCCAAATAAAGCGCCATGGGGCAATTTGTTTTCTGCCCAAATTATACCGCCATGCGCGTCAATAATTTGTCGAGATAAGTATAAACCCAATCCCGATCCTGTGACTTGCCGATCGCCATTTCCTTGATAAAAACGCTCGAACAAGTGGGGCAGTTCCTCTGCTGTAATCCCCAAGCCGCTATCGATCACTTTCACGACTTGATAACTCGAATAAGATTCCATCATTATTTCTACTTTGTCGCCCCGATGAGAATGGTTGATTCCGTTTGTTAGCAAATTAGTAAAAACGCGCTGGAGTTGGACTGAATCGCCATTTACCCACAAAGAACGGCGGAAATCCGACTCTCCGTAACTCATACTAATATAGACTCGGCGCGCCGCTGATAAATGGATGAGTGTTGCTATTACTTCTTCTGCCAAAGCTACTAAATTTACGGGTGAAAGTTGCAGTTTTAAGCCTTCGGCATCGTTGCGGTAAACATCTAGCAGCGTTTCTACTAATTGTAGTGACATTTTGTGCGATCGCGCCATTGTTTCGAGAACTTTTTGCTGAGTGGAAGTCACATCCCCAAATTTTGCTTCCTGAAAAGCTTTAATTGTTTCGATCGCACCCAGCATTGGCGTTTTCAAATCATGACTGAGAGTAGATACAAAATCTTCTCGGATGCTGGCTAGCTGTTCCTGAGACTGCAACTCAGCTTTCGCGATCGCGATCGCCTCTTGGTACTGCTGATTGCGATCGCTCAAATATCCCGTCACCCCCAAAGCCATCACCGCGATCGATCTATTTGCAACTGTCGCTAGGGCGATCTTTTCTCGATCGGGAACAAACAAATCTAATAGCGTCAATGCTACTGCTACCAGCGTAATTTGTAACTTTCCCAGCCGACTCAGGCGCGAATTTGCCAGTAAAATCGGCCCAGTATACAAATACCCAAATAGATATTCCGACGGCGTGGTAAATTCTAGTGCTACAACGATCGCGAATAAAATGGCGATCGACCACCTCCCTCGCAAATACTTCTCTTGAATTGCCAGGTTTTTTTTGATTGACGATAAACTTTTAAACATTATTGATCAATCCATTTGATACTTTATATTCACAGTCCGCCAGGGGTTGAAACCCCTGTCTAATAGCAAAAGTCCTCTAAAAGAGGACTAATGAGTTTAAAATTCTTCTCTTCAGTCAAGAGAGAGAGGACTTTAGCTTTGAGGCAGGGGTTTCAACCCTTGCCGGACTATTGGTTCTACCTTAAATTGACACGAAGAAAGGCATTGCCATGTCCCGACAAGGAATTGAAAAGATTTTACCTACTATCGCGCAAAAGTATGGCGTTTAGACATCATCTATATCTAGAAGTATAGATATTGAAGCGAAGCTAAACATTTATCTATTCTGAGAAATATAGAGCAGCTAAGCACAACTTGTAAACAGCAACTTATACCTTAAGGCTAATTATCAAAACTTCTAACATTCAGTATAGTAATCAGTAAAAGTAGACAACCTTTCCTGGCTCGCAGGAGTGACACATGAACCTTGTATAACTAACGGAATTTCAGTCTCATCCAAATTAACAATACTTATTGTGCTGTGACATTTAATGCTATAGAATTACTCGATAGCTGTCAAAGCACGGGATTAGCAAAAGCTAGCAGTGAGGAATTCTCGCTGGCGAAAACCGGCCGATCGCCCCGAAACCAAAAGTGACCTTCAAAAAAGCTCGCCCGGTTTTTGGGTTCTGCCACCGCACCCATTTCCCGATCGACAAAACCCATTTATCCAACGATAAAAAATTGGCTCAGTTATGCAGCAAGGATTACTTCAAATCGCATTAACCCTAATCATTTTAATAGCGATCTCCCCAGTCTTCGGCAACTACATGGCACGGGTGTACATGGGACAACCAACCATTCTCGACACCGCGATTAAACCTGTAGAACAACTCATCTATAAAGCCAGCAATATCCGGTCTGTAGATTCCATGACAGGTTGGCAATATGCGCGATCGCTACTTTACAGCAATGTAGCAATGGGCATATTTGTATTTCTAATTTTGATGCTTCAAGGACTGCTGCCTTTAAATGCCACCGGCTTAAGCACGCCAACCTGGGATACTGCGCTGCATACAACTATTTCATTCCTCACAAATACTGACCAACAGCATTATTCTGGCGAGACAACATTCAGTTATCTATCCCAGTTAACTCTCGGCTTTTTAATGTTTACCTCAGCCGCCACCGGTTTAGCAGTAGGTATTGCCTTTATTCGGGGATTGACTGGTCGCCCACTAGGCAATTTCTACATCGATTTAATTCAATCAATTACCCGCATCCTGCTGCCCCTTTCTTTAATAATTGGCTTATTTTTGCTGATTTCAGGAGTCCCAGAAACCCTAGCAGGGCCGGCAGTTGCCCGCACCTTAGAAGGCGGCACCCAAGTAATTGCTCGCGGCCCAGTAGCTCACTTTGAAAGCATCAAACAACTAGGAGAAAATGGCGGCGGATTTTTTGCCATTAACTCAGCCCATCCCTTTGAAAATCCCAACCCTTTTACTAACCTGCTGGAAACACTAGCAATGGTTTCAATACCAGCAGCACTCATTCACACTTACGGCAGATTTGCTAACAACAAAAAACAAGGATGGCTGATTTTTGGGATGGTATTTACTATCTATGTAGTTTTGATTGGGATTGCAGCATTTGGCGAATTTCAAGGCAATCCGCAAATCAATAATTTGCTGGCTTATACAGCGCCAAATTTAGAAGGAAAAGAAGTTCGATTCGGCTGGGCAGAAACTGCACTGTGGGCAGTGACTACGACTGGCACAATGTGCGGAGCTGTCAACGGAATGCACGATTCCTTAATGCCTCCAGGTGGTTTTGCTACTCTGTTTAATTTGTTTCTACAAATCGTTTGGGGCGGACAAGGAACGGGAACTGCTTACTTATTTATCTACTCGATTTTGAGTGTATTTCTGACCGGATTGATGGTAGGAAGAACGCCAGAATTTTTGGGACGAAAAATTGAAAAACGGGAAATTGTTTTAGCTAGCGTTGTTTTGTTAGTTCACCCGATCGCAGTTTTGATTCCTGGTGCCATTACCCTCGCTCTTACCGACAGCTTGAGCGGCATCAGCAACCCAGGATATCACGGCATTTCTCAGGTGATGTACGAATACGCTTCCGCCGCTGCTAACAACGGTTCTGGCTTTGAAGGATTAGCCGACTCTCAACCTGCAACTACAGCACTTTGGTGGAATTTAAGTACCTGTTTTAGCTTGCTGATGGGGCGCTATGTTCCAATTGTGGCGCTGCTGCTTTTAGCTGACAGCATGACCAACAAACAATTAGTTCCCGAAACGACGGGTACTCTCAGAACAGATTCAGTTTTGTTCACCAGCGTGACAGCAGGAGTAATCATTATTCTGGGCGCGCTAACATTTTTCCCAGTTCTAGCTTTAGGGCCAATTGCAGAAGGACTTGAAATTAGCAACGCTAAGTTGGAATCCGCACCGATGACTGCGCCGGCCCCCCTAGGAACGCCATCGCCTTTAGGAACACCAACTCCTCCACCTCAGTAGCGAAATCTTTCTAATCTCATCCTTCTCTTTCTCTGTGTTCTCTGTGTCCTCTGCGGTTCATTAAAAATCCAAATTATGGCTTCTTCCAATACCCCTGATCCTGAAAAAACTCCGCGTTCCAGAGGCTCTCGCGAGTCTCGAAAACACACACCGAAAGCAAATACTAAAGGCCTTTATCAAAGAGCTTTTAAAGAAGCTTTCATCAAACTAGATCCACGGGTGATGCTAAAAAATCCGGTGATGTTTGTGGTGTGGGTTGGCACAATTGTGACTGCATTATTAACGATCGACCCGACGCTTTTTGGCCCAGTTCCAGGCAAAAATCAGGTAGTTTTCAACGGTTTAGTCACGTTTATTTTGTTCTTCACTTTGGTATTTGCTAACTTTGCCGAATCGGTAGCAGAAGGCCGTGGGAAAGCGCAAGCAGATGCCTTGCGATCGACCAAAGCCGACACCACAGCCCGCAAACTCTTACCAGACGGTTCAATTCAGGAAGTTAGTTCGACATCCCTAAGACGCGGCGACCAAATTAAAGTGATCGCAGGCGATGTCATTCCTTCCGACGGCGAAGTGATTGCAGGTGTCGCATCTGTAGACGAATCTGCAATCACTGGGGAATCCGCGCCGGTACTCAAGGAACCGGGTTCGGATATCGCCAGTTCCGTGACCGGCGGCACACGCATCCTCTCCGACGAACTGACGCTGCGGGTGATGTCCGACCCCGGTAAAGGGTTTTTGGACAGGATGATCGCGCTGGTAGAGGGCGCTGAACGCTCGAAAACGCCGAACGAGATCGCCCTGACGGTGCTGCTGGCGGTGCTGACGTTGGTGTTTTTGATTGTGGTGTCAACGATTCCGCCCGTGGGAACTTATGTGAAAACTCCTGTGGGCGTGGTGACGCTGATTTCGCTGCTGGTGGCGCTGATTCCGACGACGATCGGCGGTTTGCTGAGTGCGATCGGGATTGCGGGCATGGATCGCGTGGCTCAGTTTAACGTGATAGCGACCTCTGGGCGCGCCGTTGAGGCTTGTGGCGACGTGAATACGCTGATTTTGGACAAAACGGGGACGATCACCCTGGGCAACCGTTTAGCGGAGGAGTTCATTGCGGTAAACGGTCATTCGCTGGAGGAGGTGGCGAGTGTAGCCCTGGCTGCGAGTGTTTTTGACGAGACGCCGGAGGGAAAGTCGATCGTCCGTTTGGCCGAAAAGTTGGGCGCTACAGTCAATTTCGATCGCGCTAACGCAGTCGGACTCGATTTTTCCGCCAAAACGCGGATGTCTGGCACGGATTTGCCTGATGGTACGGAGGTTCGCAAGGGTGCGGTGGATGCGGTGAAGGGTTTTGTGCGATCGCGCGGCGGCAATATCGGCCCCGATCTCGATGAAGCTTACGAGCGAGTTTCCCGGCTGGGAGGCACACCATTGGGAGTTTGTCAAGGCAACGACACCTATGGCATTATCTATCTGAAAGATGTGATCAAACCGGGAATTCGCGATCGATTTGACCAACTGCGAAAAATGGGAATTCGCACCATAATGCTCACCGGAGACAACCGAATTACAGCATCAGTAATTGCCGACGAAGCCGGAGTTGACGACTTCATTGCCGAAGCAACTCCAGAAGACAAAATTGAAGTAATTCGCAAGCAACAAGCCGAGGGCAAATTAGTAGCAATGACCGGGGATGGCACCAACGACGCACCCGCATTAGCCCAAGCAAACGTAGGACTCGCCATGAATTCAGGAACCCAAGCAGCGAAGGAAGCTGCGAACATGGTGGACTTAGATTCTGACCCCACAAAACTGATTGATTTAGTGACAATTGGCAAACAGTTGCTGATTACTCGTGGTGCGCTGACTACATTTTCCCTAGCCAACGATATCGCTAAATATTTTGCAATTATTCCGGCAATGTTTGCTCCAGTTGGTGCATTGAATGTAATGGGTTTAGCTAGCGGACAGTCGGCAGTTCTGTCAGCATTAATTTACAATGCTTTGATTATTCCCGCTTTGATTCCCCTAGCATTAACTGGGGTAAAATTTCGACCTTTGAGCGCAAATCAACTGTTGCAAAGAAACATTTTAATCTACGGATTAGGTGGAGCAGTTGCACCGTTTATTGCTATCAAAGTTATCGATGTTTTGATTGCCGCCGTTGGGTTAGCATAAAGAAGTTCGGCAACGGATTGTGTAACGGATGTAACGGATGACTCTTGTTCCCCGGCTCTGCCTGGGAACGCAGATCTAGAGGCTCTGCCTCGTCGATTCCCCGAAAAAAATCACCAAATACAACAGATATTTATTCCCAAAAAAAGGAGAATTCATGAAACGGAATGATTTGCTCAATGATGTTTTACCCAGAGATTTTCAAGAAACAATTGAGTTAGCAAGAATGCTTTGGCAGCGCCACCCAATCCCGGTGCAGCTATTTCTGGTAATGTGCTTTAACTTGATAATTGCACCCGCTGTTTATGCGGCTGCGGATGAAGATTTGACAAAAAAAGCTGCATGGGGGTTAAGTCTCTTGGGTTTAGTAATCGTCGGACTCGCAGTTTATTTATTTGTTGTGATTTTTCAGCCGGAAAGATTCTAGGCAAATATCGTCAATCAACAATTACCAAGTACCTAATCTTTGAGTTAAGTGATTTATGAGAGAATTAATCAGAGCGATTCGCGTTACTTTAGTGCTGTGGGGAATCACGGCAATTATTTATCCCTTGATCCTGTTAGTAGTCGGTCAAGTTGCTTTCAATTCCCAGGCAAATGGCAGCTTGATTACTAAGCAAGGAGTTGTAGTTGGTTCTGTTTTAATCGGTCAGTCTTTCACTTCGGAAAAATATTTTTTGAGCCGTCCCAGTGCCACAAATTACAGCAGCTTTGCGGCTGAATATTACGACCCAACAAAGGCAGATAACTCAAGTCAGAGAACAGGTGTTTCAGGAGCTAGCAACCTTGCTCCCAACAACTCGGATCTGCTGAAGCGGGGGAATGAGAAAGATGGTTTTCAGGGCGTTCAAGTAGAAATAGACCGTCTCAAAAAAGCTGGGATTAAACCGATCGCCGATTTGGTATATACTTCCGGCTCTAGCCTCGATCCCCACATTAGCGAAGAGGCGGCTCGATCGCAAGTTGAACGGATCGCAAAAGTGCGATCGGTCAATCGCAATCAAGTAGAAATGTTGGTAGCCAAAAATACAGATGGCAGATTTCTAGGAATTTTCGGCGAACCGGGAGTTAACGTCCTCAAACTGAATTTGGCTCTCGACGGTTTATAATATATGTAGGTTGGGTTGAAGAATGAAACCCAACACTCCAGTTATAGTTGACGCCCTAGTTTCACTTCGTTCAACCCAACCTACAAATGTGACTGACAACTGACAACTGTCAACTACCAACTGACTATTTAGCTTATGATTCATACTAGCGAGATCCCAAACGATCCGAACGCGGTTTACGCCCAACCGAACCGTACTTACGATCGCAGCCGCCGCCGGGGAAAGCACAAAATTTTTATCGGCATGGCCCCCGGTGTCGGCAAAACTTTCAAAATGCTGGAAGAAGGACACAGACTCAAATTAGAAGGCATTGATGTCGTCGTCGGGTTATTAGAAACTCACGGGCGAAAAGAGACGGCAGCAAAAGGCGAAGGACTAGAAATAGTGCCGCGAAAACAAATGCAGCGAGGCGTAAAAACTCTAACAGAAATGGATACAGAAGCTGTCATAGCACGCCACCCTCAACTAGCATTAGTAGACGAACTAGCTCATACAAACGTTCCCGGTTCTCTCCTAGAAAAGCGCTATCAAGATGTCGAAGAAATTCTGAATGCTGGCATTGATGTTTTCTCCACCCTCAACATTCAACACATAGAAAGTCTCAACGATTTAGTGGCACGAATTACCGGAGTTATCGTCCGAGAACGAGTGCCAGATCGCGTGCTAGAAGAAGCAGACGAAGTAATCGTTGTTGATGTCACACCGGAAACCTTAGAAGAACGGCTGCGAGAAGGCAAAATCTACGCTCCTGAAAAAATTCAACAATCTTTGGAAAACTTTTTTCAGCGGCGTCACTTAATTGCTTTGCGAGAACTAGCACTGCGGGAGGTAGCAGATAGTGTTGAAGACGATGGAGCAACTTTAAAAGGTCAATCTTGCAACATTCACGAACGAGTTTTAGTATGCGTTTCAACTTATCCCAATTCTTTGCAACTCCTGCGGCGGGGCGGGAGAATTTCTAACTACATGAATGCTCCCTTGTATGCTTTGTTTATTGAGAATCCCGATCGCTTTTTAACAAAAGCCGAAAGCTTGCACGTTGAGACTTGCCAGAAACTCTGCCAAGAATTTAACGGGCAATTTCTGCGGGTACAAAATCAGAATATAGCAAAAGCAATTTCTGACGTAGCTCAAGAGTATCGCATTACTCAAATTGTGATTGGCGAAAGCCAGCAATCCCGTTGGAAATTGCTGCTACGAGGTTCTTTGACTCAGCAATTAGTGCGATCGCTCAAACACGTAGATTTGCATATCATCGCCACTGAGAAAAGTCGTTAGTTATTAGTTATTCGTTATTAGTTATTGGTTATTAGTTACCAATTCCCAATTCCCAATTCCCAATTCCCAATTCCCAATTCCCAATTCCCAATTCCCAATTCCCAATTCCCAATTCCCAATTCCCAATTCCCAATGAGGATGGCAGAATCTAGCGGTTGGTAGATGCGCGAGAAATTTTTACCTGTCAAAATCGCACTTATTAAACCTGATTAAAAGCGCGATGCTATGGTAGATAATTACATTCTTAACTTGCTGGTTATTGGCATCCTCCTACTGATTGTCACATTAGGTTCGGGATGGATTTCACGATTGCCACTATCTTATGCCTTAATTTACCTGTTAGTCGGCATCGGATTGGGGCCCTACGGTGTCAAGCTAATTGAATTGCGCCCCGAAGCTCAATTTTTAGAAAGACTCACAGAATTTGTAGTTATTGTTTCTCTGTTCAGTTGCGGCTTAAAAATGAATCGCCCGCTGCAACTTTGGGCTTGGAATTCCACAGCGCGACTCATCGGTTTTTTAATGCCAATTTCGATTTTTGCTGTTGCTGGAATCGGTCACTTCTTTTTGAGTTTAGACTGGGGGGCCGCGATTTTGTTGGGAGCAATTCTCGCTCCCACCGATCCAGTTTTAGCCTCAGAAGTTCAGTTAGCTCATCTAGACGATCGAGACGAGTTGCGTTTTGGTTTAACATCGGAAGGCGGTTTGAACGATGCCCTAGCTTTTCCCTTTGTTTATTTCGGAATCTATTCATTAAAAGATGGTAATTGGCCGAACTGGTTTTCGCAGTGGGTAGTAGTTGATATAATTTGGGCAATTTCCGCAGGGATTGTCATGGGCATTCTAGTCGCTAAAGCCGTCACCTGGATCGATAAAAGACTGCAACGCTATCGACCAGTCGATGAATTGATGGAAGATTTCATTGCCTTAAGTACAATTTTGCTCACCTATTCTCTCACAGAAGTAGTCAACGGCTATGGATTTCTCGCTGTTTTCGTAGCAGGAATTGTAGTGCAGCGCAGTTACCGCAACCCAGAAAAACCGCTTTCCCAACTGCGATTTACCGAGCGCATCGAAAAGTTAATGGAAGTAGCAACTATTTTACTTTTAGGTTCTCTGTTGCGCCTAAAACCTATATTAGCTTTTGGAGCCGATACGATGTTAGTGGCTGGATTGTTAATTTTTTTGATTCGACCGTTGGGAGCTTGGATTAGTACGATCGGCAGTCCTTTGCACCCCGCCAGCCGCTGGTTATGCGGTTGGTTTGGCATTCGCGGTGTCGGTTCTATCTATTATCTTACCTATGCTTTTGGTCACGGTTTAAAAGGCGAACTAGGAGAACAAATTGCTTGGATTACCTTTACAACAATTGTGATTTCTGTGATTGTACATGGCATCAGCTCTACGCCGTTAATGAACTGGTACGAGCGACGAATCAAACCTCAAGTACCCGATTTAATTTAATTCAATAGGGAAGCGGCAATGCCGTTTCCCTACTTCTAAACAGGTTTGACACCAACTAATAAAGCGAGTTCTAACCACTTCCAATAACAATCTACATCTGTAAAACCAATTTCTCTAAACCAGCGCAATTGTGCTTCGACATCGAGCAATTTATTAGACGGATCGTCTGGCGTATTACTAATACCAAGTGCCTCTCGAAATTTCTGATGTAAAGCCGGAGTTGCGGACGCTACGTGCTCCAAATTGCAAAAAATGCCTCCTGGTTCCAAGATATTGAAAATCTCAGTATAAAGGGAAAATTTGCGATTGTCAGTTACATGATGGATTGCAAAACTAGAAACTACTGCATCAAACTTGCCCAAATCCGGCAGAGAATCATCAAGATTATGTTCAATTACTGTGACAGTTGAATCTTCTGCAAAGCGAATCCTGACTTTTTCCAGCATTGTCGGCGAAAAGTCGATCGCGACACTTGCAACATTTGGCCGATCGCACTTAAGCAGACCCAACAAACGCCCATCACCCGTACCCACATCCAGAATCCGCTTCACAGTTTTCGGAACTTCCCCCAAAAGTACAGCTTCACCTTCAGTGCGGTGAGGGATGCTATCAGCTTTAGCGAGATACCACAAAGCGTGTTCCGCCGAAGTCCAAAGATTGACTTGACTCATTACTGTTTAATCCTCATAAATATCGCCATTTTTGTGCGTAAAAATATGACTATTGCCACTAGCTTTGGCAATTAAGTCATCGTCTGGATAATTGGCAGAATCACCATCAGTGCGATCGCCAATTTCCAGATAAACCACATCAGAATCCGTGCGATTAACTAAATGATGCCCATCAGCATCCCCAGCCGGAAAACCCGCAGCCATACCCGATTTTAGCACTTGTTCTCCCGAATTTGTCACCAAAGTAACTTCCCCTTCCAGAACATAGATAAACTCATCTTGACAACTGTGCCAATGCCTGAGAGCAGAACAACTTCCCGGCGCAAGTCTCACCAAATTTACGCCAAAATTCTGCAATTCAGCGGCATTTCCCAAGCGTTTTTTAACTCTTCCAGCAACAACAGATTTAAATTGCTGAGGATAATTGGAGCCTGTACTTTCTGGGACATTTTCAGGATTGACAATCATATAACACTCCTTCTCTTCTTTCTCTTCCTTCGCGTTTTTCGCGCCTTCGCGGTTCGTTTTTCATCATTACAAAACGTCGATTGAATTCAAGATAACTATAATTTTATAGCACCTGCCACCTCCGACTCTCACCCCAAGCCCTGAAGAGTGTGTTATAAATAATTGAGATTCATTAAGAAATATTGCTCAAATGCTCGTTTCCCCCTCCGGCGTCAGCAAACTCAAAGAATCCTTAAAAGAAAAAGTATTTTTTGGGAATGAGCCAACCCCCGAACTCATAGCCATCTTACTCATTTACTTCGTCCAAGGCATTCTCGGACTAGCCCGCTTAGCCGTCAGCTTCTTCCTGAAAGACGAACTCGGCATGAGCCCCGCCGAAGTCTCAGCCATGCTGGGCGTCGTCGCCATACCTTCGATTATCAAACCCCTATTCGGCTTCATGTCCGACGGGTTGCCCATATTCGGCTACCGCAGACGGCCTTACATCTTCCTCTCCGGGCTGTTGGGAACATCAGCATGGGTGGGGATGGCAACAGTCGTAAACACACCTTTGGCTGCTATAGGCGCGATCGCCCTGAGTTCCGTTTCCCTTGCAGTCAGCGACGTCATCGCCGACTCCCTAATAGTCGAAAGAGCAAGAAAAGAATCAGTTACCGACGCCGGTTCGCTGCAATCCCTATCCTGGGGCGCATCAGCCCTCGGCGGATTAATTACAGCCTACCTCAGCGGTTCCTTGCTGCAACACTTCAGCACCCAGACCATCTTTTTAATCACCGCATCTTTCCCACTCATCATATCAGCAACAGCCTGGTTAATTACAGAAGAAAAAATCAACAATAGAACCGATTTTGAAACCGTAAAAGACCAACTCAAACAACTGAAACAAGCTGTTACCCAAAAAACAATTTGGCTACCAACCGCCTTTCTCTTCCTCTGGCAATGTACCCCAACTTCAGACTCCGCATTCTTCTTTTTCACCACCAATGAACTAGGCTTTCAACCAGAATTTCTCGGTCGAGTGCGCCTCGTCACCAGCCTTGCAGCCCTCGCGGGTATTTGGTTATTTCAGCGCTTCCTCAAAGCAGTTCCATTTCGAGTAATTTTCGCCTGGTCAACAGTCACTGCTACTGCCTTGGGTCTGACAACCTTACTATTAGTAACTCACGCCAACCGAGCCTTAGGAATTGATGACCAGTGGTTCAGTATTGGAGATAGCCTGATCCTGACAGTAGTCGGACAAATTGCTTATATGCCGGTGCTGGTACTCTCCGCGCGATTGTGTCCTCGCGGCGTGGAAGCAACTTTATTTTCCCTGCTGATGTCCATCGCAAATTTAGCAGAAATTATCTCCTACGAAGGCGGTGCAATTATCACGCACTGGCTGGGAATTACCGATCGCAACTTCGACAACCTCTGGCTGCTAGTAGTCATCACCAACCTGTCCACACTTCTACCCCTGCCATTCCTCAATTGGCTACCCGCAGAAAATACAGAAAGTGGCGTTCCAAACTATCAACAGTCTCTCCCAGTATTAGAAGCAGAACTAGGCTGTTATAAACCGGGCGGACAACATTTCATGCCCGAATATTTTCCCGACTTAGTACCGACAGTAATCTCAGAACCCCGCACAGCCGACTAACGCAAAATATCACAATTTATCTGCGTTCATTCGCGTTTATCTGCGGTTGAAAAAATCGATTCTATAAATTTACCAATGCAAAACATAGAAACTTCCCAATCTCAAACAGCAGCCAAAACCTTATCATACGATCGCACAGACTGGCAGCGCGGCTACGAATCCCAACCCAACGAATCCGACTATTGGATTGACGACATAGAAGGCGAAATCCCCGCCGGCTTGCAAGGCACATTCTTTCGCAACGGGCCCGGATTATTGGATGTCAACGGGCAGCGCATCCACCATCCGTTTGACGGTGACGGGATGGTTTGTGCGATCGTATTTTCCGACGGGCGCGCCCACTTCCGCAACCGATTTGTCCACACCGAAGGCTATTTAGCAGAACAAACAGCCGGAAAAATCCTGCACCGAGGCGTTTTTGGTACACAGAAACCAGGGGGTTGGCTGAGCAATATCTTTGACCTCAAAATCAAAAACATTGCCAACACCAACATCATTTATTGGGGTGGCAAACTATTAGCACTATGGGAAGCAGCAGAACCCTACAGACTCGACCCTTGCACCTTAGAAACCATCGGTTTAGATAGCTTAGACGGTCTATTAAAACCCGGTGAACCCTTCGCCGCTCACCCCAGAATTGAAAAGGGGAAAAATGGAGTAGAAGACACACTCGTCAACTTTTCAGTCAAACCTGGTTTATCGAGTACAATCACCATTTATGAGTTTGATGAAAGCGGCAAACTTTTGCAGAGTCACGCCCATACAATCCCTGGTTTTGCCTTTCTGCATGACATGGTAATTACCCCAAATTACTGCATATTTTTCCAAAATCCCGTCTCCTTCAATCCTCTACCTTTCGTGTTAGGAACGCGGAGTGCAGCCCAGTGCATTCAATTTTCGCCAAAGAAGCCAACGCAAGCAATTTTGATTCCTCGCAATGGTACTGACGAGGTGAAAATATTAGAAACTGAACCTTGTTTTGTGTTCCACCACTGCAACGCCTGGGAAGAAGCAGGCGAAGTTTTTGTAGACTCAGTTTGCTATGAATCATTCCCCAATGTTGGGCCGGATGGCGATTTTCTGGAAATTGATTTTGATAGCCTTCCTGCTGGTGAATTGTGGCGCTTCAAATTGAATCTGTCAGACAACACTGTGGAACATAAAGTGATTGAAAGTAGATGCTGTGAATTTCCCACTTTGCATCCAAATCATGCTGGACAACCTTATCGGTATCTGTACATTGGTGCTGCTAATTCTCCGACGGGCAATGCTCCTTTACAAGCTATTCTGAAGGTGGATTTCTTGACGGCAGAGCAGCAAATTTGGAGTGTGGCACCGCGCGGCTTTGCTGGGGAACCAGTTTTTGTCCCTCGCGTTGTTTCGGCTGACACAGCGATGGCTGAGGATGATGGTTGGTTGCTGATGTTGATGTATGATGCGGCTAAACATCGATCGAGCTTAGTTATTCTAGATGCTCGTGATATCACTAAAGGGCCTGTGGCGTGGCTACACTTGAAACATCACATTCCTTACGGTTTGCACGGCAGTTTTACATCTAGTGTATTGCTTCCTTAAATGACTTTTGCGCGGGGTGTGGGCGGGTTTATTCAGATTGTCAATTATTGGCTAATCTTGTTGGTGAACCCGCCCCTACAGAATATTTTATGCTCATAATCAATGCAAATTGTCAATAGAAAGAATCTCCAAAAAATACTTATTTTAATTTGCAATCTGAGCCTAATTTTTGCAATTACCTTATCTATTTTCCCTGAAATAGCCAACGCCCAAGAGCCTTACAACTCTTCTCCAGATAGCTCTCCGGCTCCCCAAGGCTTGGTTGAAGTGAAGATGACTGCGATCGGAATAGATCCACTTAAAAACGAATTAGAAACTCGCTTAGAATTTGAACTCAAAGGCATTTACAAGAAAGGGCCGACCTACCCAGCTCAAGATTTGTTGATGACGGTTAATGGTGCAAATATAGAAGATTCGGAAATTACTTTTAAAGAAGGTAAGCCGATGATATTTCCAGCTTTAAAGTTCAATTTAGTCAAGGGTAAAATCAATAATTATCCTTTTGATAGGCACATTGCTAAAGTAGCTATTTCGATCGATCCACTGCCTTCGATTCGGAAAAAATTCGCCCCTTTTGAACTCAACCCTGTACCGCTAGGATTTAATTTTCATGCAGATGTTCCAGGTTTTGATATCACTTACAAACCTCTGGAAGAGAATTCATCTATCTTTATTTATATCGATGTCTATATAACTCGATCTCTCCCGGTTAAATTTTTTGCTTTAGTGATTATCGTGATTATGTGGGTGCTATCAATTATGGCACTGCTGCTGGCATTAAAAGTGATGAAATCGGGTAAGTTACCGGAAATTGGAATGCTGAGTTGGACGGCGGTGATGCTGTTTGCTTTTCCGGCTATTCGTAATGCTCAGCCGGGAGTGCCTCCTGTGGGTACTGCGAGTGATTTTCTGTCGTTTTTTTGGACGGAAATTATTGTTGTGGTGGCGTTGGTGATTATTGGTAGTTGTTGGTTGAAGCGTTATCATCCACCAATTGAATGATCAACTGATTTACCGTTGGGGTGGGGGCGGGTTTACGAAATTATGGATTTTAGGCAATTATTGTTGGTAAAACCCGCCCCTACAAAATTTATACTGTTTAAGCAGTCGGGAATCTAACAGTAATTCAATTTTTGACTTCCAAATTCTCAATATCTTTGGTCGGTATTCCTAAACCTCGCAAAATACTAAAAGCCATAATTCGATAGCCGGATGGATTTGGGTGTACTCCGTCTGCTGCTAATAAGTTTAGAGTTTTTCCGGCGTGTCTTTGAAAAGTGCCGATAACTTCGCGAAACGGTTTATTTAAATCAATAAATAAGCATTGATTCTGTAAGGCAATTTCTCGCATGGCGACAATATATTCTTGTAAACGCTGGTTTTCTGGGCCGTCGAGAACTTCACGAATGGGAGTAGGAGAAAGTAGGGCAACTCGGATTCTGGCTGCTTTTGCTGACTCTACCATTTGGGTTAATTTTTGTTTGTATTCTGCTAAAGCTACTCCTGTGGTTAAGTTTCCTTGTGGATGAAATTGACGGTTTTGAAAGTCAAAGAATGCGTGCCAAACATCATTTACTCCGACATTAATCATCACTAAATCTGGTCTTTTGTCAATCACATCTTGCTGGAAACGGGCTTGCATATCAGTCGCTTTGTTCCCGGAAATGCCGACGTTGATGATTTCGATCGCGCGATCGGGATAAAGGCCATTTAGATAGCGCTGCAATAGCCAAACGTAACCTCCGGGGTATTTGCCAGCTTCGGTGATGCTGTCGCCAATGGTGACAATTCTGCGTTTGCCGGCGAGTATGTTCTCGATTTCTGGCGGTAGACTAGCTTGGGATGTGGATTCTTGAAACATCGGAATTAAGGAGTCAGGAATGTTGATAAAAATCAAAGCAGCAATTACTGCGGTGGCAAATCTGATGATTATTTGATTTAATGGAGATCTGGGATGGCGCGATCGCACTTTTGGAGACATAAGGAAGAAGGAAGAAGGAAGAAGGAAGAAGGAAGAAAGCCCTTCGACTTCGCTCAGGAACCGGGAGGAAGAAAGCCCTTCGACTTCGCTCAGGAACCGGGAGGAAGGAAGAAGGAAGAAGGAGTTATTGCAGAGGATTTAGTATTATAGGTTGATACCGAACCCTGATCGTTGGTTTAAAATTTTGCACAAAATTCATCCATCGCTGAACCTTAGAACCGGTGATGTCTAAAATCGGAATAGAATAGACATCTGATTCAGGAGGGCCTCCCTCGGAATCTCTAGCAATGCTTGTGCGTTCTGGCTTACCTAAGCCGTAGGTTGAAGCCATTTCTTTAGCTAAACTACAGGGAATTCTAAAGTTCCCCATGCGAATACTTCCATTACCTGCTGAATAAACCCATTCATAACCAGAAATGCCTCTGGATTTTTGGCACAAAAAATGGGAAGTTTCAAACATTTTGGCAAGATGAACATCGTAGAGACGAAGCTTGCCACCGTAAGCCGGTTGAGTTGTATCTCGATTGGGTGCAGTAAGTTGCATGAGGACAAAGCCCCTGATAGCTTCTGTGCCACCATACCGAATGCTCAGCGGTAACTGGGTGCTCTCTTGAGCCAAGATGATGTTAACCTTTTGAGTAAATTTAGCGCTGTCAGTCTCAGTATTAAGTTCGCTACCCAAGTAAGTAGGAGCAGAAAAGGCAAGGTTTGCAGGTAGTAAGATAACTACACAGGTCATTAGTTTTGCCAAATTGTGATGCCATGCTTTTTGGGCGATCGCATATGCTTTACTTAGCACAGTGCGATCGAGTTGGGCTTGTGAGAATGGCGGTTTATACATAAGTTTTATTGAGTTGGGCTCATATGTTAGGTTGTAAGGTAGATATTGTGACGGAACAGGGGTTAAGTCGTTTGATTAAGGATCGGGTTTTGGCGGAGTCCAAGTCTTTAGTTAATTTTACTTTAAAGGAGGTTACATGATGACTGTACAAGAAATTATTGATCAGGTCGAAAGTTTATCCATAGAAGATCAGGATCAGTTGTTTGAGTTAATCCGCAAGCGACGGATTGAAAATCGGCGGGATGAAATTTTGGCTAACGCTCAGGAAGTTTTTAGGGCTGTAGAGACGGGAACAGCCATGAGAGGAACTTTTGAAGAGTTGAAGTCATATTTATTGGAGGATGAGGAGGAATGATTTTAACAACCGATCCGAGTTTCAAAATAAGTCTTAAGCGATTAATTAAAAAAAATCAGCAATTACAAGACCAGATATTAGAGGTTTTAGAATTGTTGGGTGATGATCCTTTTAATCCGGCTTTGAAATCTCATAAGTTAACGGGGAAATTGGACGGTTTATGGTCTTGTTCAGTGGCTTATGATTGTCGAATCATTTTTGCTTTCAAAAAAGATGATACAACAGGTGATGATTTAATTGTCTTGGTTGATATTGGAAGCCATGATGAAGTTTATTAAATGATGAAATAAATTCTGAAGTTTCAGATATGATAGAAACAGGACTTACGCATTTCAAAGTAATTCTTTTTTGCCCATGAGTTCCGATCTAGTTCCTCTGCTTCCCAAAGTCACAATCGCCCGTCGCGCCGCTGCTTTCTGCATTGATGCGATCGCAGTTGGGCTGCCCAGTTTGCTTCTTGGTACAAATCCGATCGCCCAAATCATCTTTTTTGTCCTACTCTGGCTAATCATGCGCGTAGCCATCGTCAGGAAAAATAGAGGTCAAAGTCTTGGCCGCTGGGCCGTAGATATCAAAATTGTCGATCCTAGACTCGATCGCACTCCCGGCCTGCAAGAACTGTCCAAACGCGAGGCTTTGCTGGGCGGCTGCGCTGCCTTAGCCTTCGTAGCCTTGGGGGGACTCACATCCACTAATGCGGGCGTTGTGTTGCTGATGTTGCCCCTGGCGATCGACTGTAGCGTTGCCTTCACCGACACCGCCCGGTTTCCGCAAGCTTTCCACGATCGCATCAGTGGTACGATCATTGTCGGCACTCGGCGCGGCTACTCCCTGGACATCAAAGTCAAAAGATTGCTTGACCAAGTGCAGAGTAATGTGAGAAGATAATAAATTGTGTTTAAATTAGTCGAAATTTATTTAGAATTATGGCTAAAGGCGTCCGCATCATAATTACCCTAGAGTGTACTGAGTGCCGAACTAATGCGAGCAAACGCTCCAAAGGCGTGTCTCGGTACACCACTACCAAAAACCGTCGCAACACGACGGCCCGGCTAGAACTCAAAAAGTTCTGCTCCCACTGCAACAAGCACACGAATCACAAAGAGATCAAGTAGTCATTAGTCATTAGTCAGTAGTCATTAGTCATTTGTTAGTAACCAATGCCCAATGCCCAATGCCCAATGCCCAATGCCCAATGCCCAATTACCAATTCTCCCAAAAATGACTTACTTTCGCAGGCGTGTATCGCCAATTAAACCAGGAGATCCGATCGACTATAAAGACGTCGATTTGCTCAAAAAATACGTCACAGAACGGGGTAAAATCCTACCTCGCCGGATTACAGGCCTGACAGCAAAACAGCAACGAGACCTGACCAGAAGCATCAAAAGAGCCAGAATTGTAGCTTTGATGCCTTTCGTAAACCAAGAAGGTTAATCGGATTTTGGATTTTAGATTTTAGATTTTGGACTGGGATAGAAGCTAGGCGAAAGTAACGTTTTTACGTCATTTAACCAGAAAAAATACAAGTCTCCAAAATCTAAAATCCCCAAGTCGAAACCTGACAAGTGGCAAATGTAAAAATCTAAAATATAAATTATATAACCGGCAAGTGGACAAGGGAACCTTAGTAGAATTTAGACTGCACGGCGACCGCCGTCTAGCTGTTGCCGATCGCCCCGACGGCAAAAAAAACTGGGTATTGGTAGACGAAAACAGTCAACCGCACAGCATACCGCCTAAACAAATCACCTATGAAATTGCCGGAGAAACCTACAAACCCTCCGACATTCCAAAATTTCTCAAAGAAGTAGAAGTTTACTCAGATCCATCCAGTCTAGAAGTAGCTTGGGAATTGTTAGTGGATGGTGGAGAAACCGCCGATCCAGAATCCTTAGCAGTGCTACTATTTTCCGATCGCACTGCGGCCCAATGTTATGCAGCCTATTGTTTGCTGTCAACAGACAAATTGTATTTCAAACAAAAGGGCGATCGCTACGAACCGCGATCGATCGCCCAAGTAGCCGAAATCAAACACCAGCAAGAAGTAGAACAGCAGCGACACCAAGAGTCCCAAGGATTTTGGGATCGAGTTAAGCAACGATTAGCCGGGAAAAATGTAGACTGGGCAAGTAGCGATCGCACCCGCCTCGACGCCCTCGAACGATTTGCTACTCTGGGAGAAGAAGCTACACACCGCACCCCAGCCCTAGAAACCTTAGCCAGCTTAGAACGTTCCGAAAATCCCGAAGCAGCCTTTCAACTGTTAGTCGATTTAGGCTTGTGGAGTCACCACGAAAACCTGTTTTTACGACGTAGCCAAATTCCCCTACAATTACCTGCCAAGGTATTAGAAGGAGTTCAACGCTGCTTAGAAAATCTGCCCAGCGATTCTGACAAAAGTCGTCTCGATTTGACTCATCTCAAGGTTTATACGATCGATGATGAAAGCACTACGGAAATAGACGACGGACTCAGCTTAGAATTCCTGGAAAACGGCCAGCAGCGCCTGTGGATACACATCGCCGATCCCACGCGCTTGCTTTCCCCCGGAGATGAACTCGATATGGAAGCCCGGAAGCGCACCACTACGGTTTACCTTCCCACGGGGATGATACCCATGTTTCCGCCAGAGTTGGCAACTGGGCCGATGAGTTTAATTCAAGGTAAAGAGTGCAGTGCTCTCAGTTTTAGTGTGATCTTAGATGAAACTGGTGCAGTCCAAGATTACAGCATTCACATCAGCACGGTGAAACCTACCTATCGCTTAACCTACGATGACGTAGATGAGATGTTGGAGTTGGGAATTGAAGCAGAACCGGAAATAAGTGCGATCGCCACACTAGCCAAACTGCGACAAAAATGGCGTGAAACCCAAGGTGCAATCAGCATTTTCATGCCCGAATCTGTGATCAAAGTCAACGGCGAGGAAATCAAAATCCACGTCATTGACGACTCCACAGCCCGATTATTAGTAGCTGAGATGATGATTTTAGCCGGGGAAGTCGCAGCCCGCTATGGTCAAACTCACAGCTTAGCCATACCCTACCGCCATCAGCCCCAGCCGGAACTCCCACCAGAGGAAGAACTGCTGGCTGTACCCGCAGGCCCTGCCCGTGCTTGCGCTGTACGTCGCTGTATGCCCCGCAGTGAGATGAATTTGACTCCTGGAAGGCATTCTAGTTTGGGTTTGGAAGCATACACTCAAGTTACTTCTCCGATCCGTCGTTATACCGATTTGCTGACTCATTTTCAAATCAAAGCTCATTTGCGCGATGAACCGCAGCCTTTTTCTCCTGAAGAAATGCAGGACATTGTGATGTGTCTGGGTACAGCAGTCAGGGAAGCTTCTAGTGTGGAACGCCAAACCAATCGTTATTGGGGATTGGAATATTTGCGTCGCAACCCGGATGAAGTCTGGGAAGCTTTGATGTTGCGCTGGCTACGGGAAGATAGCAATCTGGGATTGATTTTGTTGGAAGAGTTGGGTTTGGAATTGGCGATGCGGTTTGGTCGATCGGTCGAAATAGGCGATCGGTTTGAAGTCAAAGTAACACACTGCGATCCGCGATCGGATGTAATTCAATTCCAAGAAGTGATTCTCCAAGCAGCGGAATAAGATTTGAGATCGGGTGACCCATAAAATTTGTTACAAAATTTAAAATAAATTGTTACAAAACGAAATGTTTGTGAGTACAAAATTATTTAGTATGGTTTGAAAGCTTCTGTTCTTGAGGCTTGAGACGCTCTAAGCCAAAGGATTTTATAAATTTAATGGCCGATGTAACCCAAATCCCTGGAATTCAAAGCCTTTGGGCAAAAACTGACGGTGATTCCCAAGTTTGTGTAGCTGTACTAGATGGCTTAGTAGACCAGGCTCACGCTTGTTTTGCCGGAGCCAACCTCCAACGGCTACCCACATTGGTGCATGAAGAAGCCTCGGACACTGGTGTCCTGTCTCTGCACGGCACCCATGTTGCCAGCATAATTTTCGGGCAACATGGCTCAGAAATATCAGGAATAGCACCGAAATGCCGGGGATTAATCGTTCCCATTTTTTCCGACAACCGATCTAGGGTGTCTCAGCTAGATATAGCTCGTGCCATCGAAAGTGCTGTCAATGCCGGCGCTCACATTATAAACATCAGCGGCGGTCAACTGACTGAAATAGGCGAAGCCGAAGGCTGGCTCGAAAGTGCCGTGCAACTGTGCAACGACAACAACGTTTTAATCGTGGCTGCTGCAGGGAACGACGGTTGCAATTGCTTGCACGTACCTGCTGCACTGCCGGCTGTTTTGGCAGTAGGAGCAATGGACGAGCACGGTCTGCCTCTAAATTTTAGTAACTGGGGGGAAACCTACAACAATCAAGGTATTCTAGCGCCGGGAGAAAAGATCCTAGGAGCAAAGCCCGGAGGAGACACTACCCGACTTAGTGGCACCAGCTTTGCCACCCCCATTATTTCAGGCGTGGCTGCTTTGTTGCTCAGTCTGCAAATTAAGCAGGGACAAAAGCCCGATCCGAGCAAAGTGCGGGAGGCCATTTTAAAAAGTGCCTTACCTTGCGATGCCGACACAGAAAGTGCACACCGCTGTCTAGTTGGCAAGCTCAATATTTTGGGTGCAAGTTATTTAATACAAGGAGGAAAAATGTCAGAGCAATTAGAAGCCGTCGAGGCTGCTGGCTGCGGTTGCGAGGGAACAACTCAAATCGTTTTAGAAGAAACCGTACAACCCCAAGAACAACTACAAGAAAGTTTAGAAACCGCACTGCTTTCTTCAGAATCTCCCTCACCTACTCCCGAAACTTCAACAAGTTCCACACAAATTCGTTCATTTAGCAGTTCAAGCAATTCTTTTATGAGTAACAATCGACAATCCGGCATCGCCACCAGCCAAGCACCCAGCGAGCTTGAAAATCTCCAGCTTGTCTACGCTTTGGGAACATTGGGCTACGACTTCGGCAGCGAGGCGAGGCGCGACTCGTTTAAACAACTGATGCCCGCCTATGAAATTGACACTACCACTGTGCCGGCTAATCCTTACGACGCCCGCCAGATGGCAGACTATCTCGAACAAAACCCCTCAGAGGCGAAGTCTTTAATTTGGACGCTCAACCTGGAACTGACACCCATTTACGCCATTGAGCCAGTGGGGTCGTTCGGCCGCGACGTGTACGGTCTTTTGCAAGAATTTTTGGCAGGCCAAGTAGAGGCGGAAGACAGTGAAGACTATGTGGAACGAGTCAGCATTCCGGGGATTCTGAGCGGAAAAACCGTTAAACTATTCTCCGGGCAAGTAGTGCCGGTGATTGAACCGCACAACACGCGAGGAATTTACAGTTGGAAAGTTAATACCCTCGTCACCGCGGCTTTAGAAACGGTACGGACCACGGCAACAGAAGCGACCGAAGAAACGATGCGGCGCACCCTCGGCAGTTTCCTCAACCGCATTTACTACGATTTGCGGAACTTAGGTACCACTTCCCAAGACCGGGCGCTAAATTTTGCTGCTACTAACGCTTTCCAAGCTGCTTCTACCTTCGCCGAAGCAGTGGCGACAGGCATGGAACTCGACAGCATTAACGTAGAAAAAAGCCCCTTCTGTCGGCTTGATAGTGATTGTTGGGATGTGAAATTAAAGTTTTTTGACCCAGAAAATAGCCGCCGCGCTAAGAAAGTTTACCGCTTTACCATTGATGTTAGCGATATCATCCCGGTAACGCTGGGCGAAGTGCGTTCTTGGTCTACCCCTTACTAATTTTGGAGGTAATATGAAGCTGCCTAATTTATCGGCTCCTGTGAAAAGACCGGAATTAATTCACCCCCACCGATCAGTTGATGTGGTGAACGGCCGATCGGAAGATTTAGTAGATATTCGCATCGATTTGATGCACGGGGCAAATTACAATGACCCGGCGCCGTTTGCTTACCGAAGCTATCAACAGCTTAAAAGTTCTAGCTGTGGCTGCTGGGGGGGCAGGCGGTAAAAACCACTTTTCTCCTCTTTTTATACCAATTCTCGCCTCCAGAAAGCAACAATGATGAGTGTGGGTTTGTTTACGCTCACCCGCTCGTGTAAGGTGCGTCGCTCAAAGATTGTGGATATTCTTTAAGATTTAAGGGTGGCGACGCACCCTACAGATACTGTTGCATGAGTTTTGAGAATTAGTATTAGCCAAAAATAACGGCTGATTTTTAAAGTAAAAAGTTTAGATATGAAATGGGAAACTTAGCCCCCAGATCCAATTCATATCTAAACTCTGAAGCCAGCAGGAATCAAAGTGATGACTAATCTCCTAAAAAATAGCCGACCAGTTCTGACCTTTGACGGGGTAGAGAGTTATGTTGCACTCCCCCGTATTTCCTGCGATTTAGGCAACAACTTTACGGTAGAAGCTTGGGTGAAAACTAAAACAACTAAGGGGGTGCAAAGGATCTTTTCGGAGCATCCTGCTTGGGGTTTTGGTTTATTTAACAGCCAGCTCCGATTCACGGTTTATAAAAGAAAAAATTACAACACTACCTCAGCTAAGCTTGTAGCAGGCACTTGGTTTCATCTAGCGCTGGTGTTTGAAGCTAACAGCAAGCTTCACTTTTACGTCAATCGGCATCCGACGGCCCAAATCAAGCAGCATTAGTTGGGAAATTGGCAGGAAAAATCCTAAAGGTGCAGAATCTTGGAAGGGTCAACTTTCTGAAGTCCGCATCTGGAATAAATGCCGCATTCAAGCAGAGCTTCAAGCTGATATGTCCCGCTGTTTGGCAGGGAATGAACCAGGACTAGCAGGCTATTGGCCTTTAAATGAAGGTACGGGCAATACAGTTTGCGACAAGACTCAAAATGCTAATCACGGGAGCGTTCATCAGGCAACTTGGGAGTTGTCTGAGGTTCCCGTCCTCGCCGCAGTAATTGAAACACAGGAGATAGTTAGTATGACGGATGCGAAGACTGTGCAAGAACGCCTGCAAACAGTGCTGAATTTTGACGGCATTGATGACAAGATTGATATTGATTATGCCAAAGAAATCAATCCCGCTACGTTCACCATTGAGGCGTGGGTGATGTTCATTGGGGGCGACGGATACCGATCGGTATTAACGTCGCGGGATGGGTCCGATGTGGATGGTTGCAAGGGCTATTTGTTCTATGCGACTCCCTCCCAGAAATGGGAGTTTTGGCTGGGTAGTGGCGAGGTGGGAGCGAGTTGGATCGTTCTTGGTGGGGCGGATATTGAGATTAATACTTGGGTACATTTGACGGGGGTGTACGATGGAAAATCTGATACAGCTTATTTCTATGTCAACGGCCAGGAAGTGAGCAAGCGAGAGAATGTCAAGTTTAAAACAAATAGTAAACGTCCCTTCCGTATTGGTGCGGGGAACACGGAGCAACCGGGTTACGGAGATTATTTATTTAATGGGAAAATTGCCGAGATTCGTCTGTGGAATAAAGTCCGCACGGCTAAGGAAATTCAATCGAAGTTAGTTCACCGTTTAAAGGGGGATGAAGCGGGGTTAGTAGGCTACTGGCCTCTCTCGGAAGGGTCGGGGACTTTGGCGCGAGAGAAGGCGAAAAAACCTCAAAATGGCAAGATTTTTGGAGATGCAGTTTGGGGTCAGTCGTTGATGCCAATTATTGATGCGCCAGACGCGAAAGAGCGTTTGTTAAATTCGACGGGATTGGAAGATTACGGCTACTGGTGGAAGAAGTTGTCTGAGGCGCAAGCAGATAAGCCAAAGGTTCCTTTCCGCCGAGGGAGAATTTGGAGTTAGATCAAGTCAAAAGTTAAAAATTGAAAGCCTAAGTTCTCTATGTTTCTTAACTTTTAATTTTTAACTTTTAACTTTTGAATTAAGATTTGACAACAGAATATTAAATTTATTCAGTTGCTCATGTGTTTATGCAGAGAAATTACTTCCGACAAACCGAACCTAACATAAATTCTCCAACGGAAGCTTCCTCATAGTAGTCAATTCCAGTTGCTGCAGCAAACAAATCGCTATTCCCAGCACCTAATGCAGAGGGGGCTAAGTTCATGCTCGTGGCGACAAGGTAAAGGGTTTGGTACATGACTCCAACGTGTTTTAAGATTGCTGCATACCCCATAGAGCGGTATTTCCAAAAAAGCCTCCCGAAGCGAGCAGTAATCACTAGCAAAACTTGGGGTTTAACTTGCTGACCGTTAGCAAACCAGGCATCTGCGATCAAGGCTTCGGCTTCTGGAGTCCATTCAGAAATGGGGCAAAGTACATGATCTAAGGGATTATATTGATAAATTCCCATTTCGAGTCCCGTGCAGTGACGGACGATGCAATAAAGTTCAAGTTCGTATATCGCGCCACCTCCAGGATAGGGACGTCGGCTGATTTCTCCAAAGTCGGTGTCCAAAACCTTCTTGACTCGGGCGCAGCGATAGAGTAGTTCTCCAAGTTCTTGTACAGTTATCGGGGTTTCGTCGTGCTTGCGAATAGACTGCCTTTTTTCGATGGCTTCAGTTAAAGAAATATCCGTTTGTTTGAGTTGGTCTAGGTTAGGTTGTGCAAGTTTGATAATAGTATTGCCCATCAGTGGTTTAACCGCTGCAAGGGGTTCGATTTTGTCTTTGAAAGGAAAAATCCCACCTAGGGGGTAGTCGTGTCTGCCGTTGCGACTACGGCTGTGGAAAAGCAGATCGTGGAATTCCCAAAAAACTAGGGGGGGTTCGTCTGTCTCAAAGGAGAGCATTTGAGTTGCCAAAAGCAGGTAGAGAAATTGCTGACCAATTTCTTCTGAGATATCGGGAATTCCCTCTATTAGTTCAGTAACAGTTTGGGGTTTAGCGAGTTTGCCAATCAAAGCGGAACTTCGCCAATCTAACAAGATAATTTTACTCTGCGAAAGAGGCGATTCAAGAAGTGTTTCGCCCTCAAACTGACGCAAGTAGGCGAACCGGGATAGGGTAAATGCGGTTTGTTCCCAATCGAACTCATAATGATCGAATTGATAGTTGCCAACCATCGGGATAGCTTTGGCTAAAGATAAAGGTGCAGGGGTAACTGAGTGACAGATCCATCCAAGTTTGATTAATCTTTCTAAGTAGGCTTCAAACTGTTCTGCACTTTCAATTCCATCAGTTTCGAGAGTTTGCTTTCTGAGTTGTTCTAAGGTTTGATTTCCTTGTTTGACAGCATATAAAGCCGCTTGTAGTCCCGATTTAGGTTGATGAAAGGTTAATTTGCGAATAGGCGATTGCAGGATGAGATTTTGCTCTTGTGGTGCGAGCGTAACTTCTTCTCGCAAGGATATAGTAAAGGATGAAGAGATCATTATTCAAAATCAAAAGTTTAGTTAGCTACGAACAATGTTAAGGTGAAAACATTCTTATAAAGACGAGCACGCATCAATCATGGATGAAAGAAGCACTACTTGTAAAATGCCTCAACCATAAAGATTTTAACGAGTGTTTCTCAGGCTTTTTTCATAGGTGTTTTTTGCTAGATTTAGGGAGGAAAATATAGGTACAGTAATAACCCTCGACATTGCCATTAATCCAACAGACAAAAGACAGAGGGTTAAATATTTTTGTATTTTTGAATCGTTGAGCGCTCGGCTAGAAAATTTACTCCGAACAGTCTTCCGCAAAAGGAATGTGACCCATCAATTCCGCTGATGTTGCCATAACAGGACACATTGATGGTGTAATGGAACTGGATACACCACTCCATCCTTGGGTCAGAGTCTCTTCAGACAGTCCTGCCATGCGTTGGGAGATAAATTTCCGATTGACGGGCTTTTGTTGTCTGGGAGTCAGGTCTCTTTTGTCCATTGTAAATTTTTCCTTAATTACAAGATTTTGATTCCATTCGGATAATCCTTGGCTAAGATTAACATTTTTCCCGAATAGTGTCAACTAGAATTTATGAATTTTTTGTTACATACTTTTACAAAAATATAAATAGCGAAGGGGAAATTTTCTAGACAAAACTCAGAAAATTTGCTATGGTAATTCAAAAGTTTTCTTTGCTGAAAACCTAAATCAAAAATCAAGCAAGAAACAACAATGGACAAGAAAGACCTGAGTCCCAAACAACCGAAACCAGTTGTCCGCCCTTCCATCAGTAAACCGTCTCTAGAAGGTTTATCGGAAGAAGCTTTGACCCAAGGGTGGAGCGGTGCGTCCTCGACACTTACCCCCTCTATTACTTGTACTCTAGTCTGTATTCCCTTTGCTGGGGATGATGCGGAGTAACTCTAATAGGAGTTACGCACAGGCTCGATCTGTAGGGTAGACACTGCCAGCCTTGTCAAGGTACGCTCGCTCACTTTGCGTAATACTTGGTATTAGCGATTGACAATAAATCTTGTTTATTGCCGATCGCTTTTGAAAAGAAGATCGAGCAATCGCTCGTTACGCCATTGAGAGCATTTGAAGAACTTCTTCACCACCAGCCACGCGAGTTGGGTAGACACTGCCCACTTTACTGATACAGGTAGTGTAAAAGTTCAGTCCTTGCCTAAGTCCTGTTAAGTAGTGTAACGCGGAAGACAAATTTGAGAAAAGATGATATCTTTACTCAAGAGCTTTCAGATTTCACAACTGAATCGCTAACAACCAAGGAGAAATTAATCATGAACAAGAAAAATCTCAACCCCAAACAACAAAAACCCGTTGCCCGTGTTTCCATCAACAAATCTGCCATCGAAGGTTTGTCTGAAGAAACCCTAACTCTAGGGTGGAGTGGTGCTGCTGCTGAAATCGCCCCTTCGATGACAGCAGGACCTTTCTGTGCACCTCCTTTTGCTGGCGATGACGCAGAGTAATCTTGATTAGATTACTAGCAAGCAATGCAAAAGGTCAAAAAAGGGTTTTCACTTCTGTTAGCACTTGATTAGCCCAAACGAATTGATTCACAACCCTTTGTTCCTCGTTTTTCGGTACTTGGCATCGTGGGGATGTAAAATGCGACAATCTTCCCTTCAAGCTAGAGCATCGAGAAACAGAAAACCCCTTGCCAGCAGTCTGCTTGCAGAATAGCACTGGTGAGGGTTTTTCTTGTTCGACTTTTTCTGCTTATTGATACGTATTAGAAAACTCTTTTAACCTAAGTTGGTAGTGATGAAAGCACCACAAATTAAACCCCATCTTCGCATCGAAATTATAGAACCCAAGCACGTTTATCTGTTAGGCGAAAACATCAGCTACGCTTTAACCGGAGAATTTTACTGTCACCTCATCCCCCTCCTAGATGGCAACCACAGCCTAGAAGACATTACCGAGCAACTCGCTGAATGGGGAACCCCCGAACAAATTGCCGAGATTATCGATCGCCTCCAAACAAAAGGCTATCTTACCGAAGCAGTCTCGGATCTTCCTGAAGCCACAGCCGCATTTTGGAGTTTGCTTGGGGTCGAACCCAAAATTGCTCACCAATGCTTGCAACAAACAAAAGTTTATTTAACTGCTATCGGCAATCTGTCAACGGAACAATTAGCAGAAAATCTCGCAAAAATTGGTATCAAAACCCAAGATTGGCAAGGTCAAGCAGAGGAGTTAGACTCTCATTCTCTCCTGGTTGTTCTCACCGATGACTACCTCCAACCCCAACTCGCTCAAATCAATCAAACGGCCCTTGACACCAAACAACCTTGGTTAGTGAGTAAACCCGTAGGTGGCTTAGTCTGGTTCGGTCCGGTCTTTGAACCCGGACAAACGGGGTGTTGGGAATGCCTCGCTCATCGCTTGCGGGGTAATCGAGAAGTAGAAGGCTCGGTCCTCAAGCAAAAACAAAAAAATACCCCTCAAAACTCGCTGATACAAGGGCTGGGAAATATGACCGGATGCTTGCCGGTCTCCAAAGCCTACTTACCCTCTACTGTGCAAACAGCCCTCAATCTCCTCACCACCGAAATTGCCAAGTGGATCGTCAAAGATCAAGTCAGAAGTCAAAAGTTTAATTTTTCCACCCTGATGGGAAAAGTCCTCACCTTTAACCAAAACGACCTCACAACAGAATTCCATTACCTGTCTCACCGGCCTCAATGTCAGACTTGTGGTGAACCCGATCTAGTCAACCAACAGGGTCATAAACCGCTTATCCTCAACAATCGTAAAAAGCACTTTACTACCGATGGCGGACATCGTGCTTTCTCTCCTGACCAAACCCTCAAACGTTATGAACACCTGATTAGTCCCATTACCGGAGTTGTCAGTGCCTTAATCCGCTCCTCCTCTCTTGAGAGTGACTTATTGCACACCTACCATGCTGTTCACACTTATGGTTCCGCCTCAAATAACCTTAATCGGTTGCGACGCTTGCTCGGTCATAAAAGTGGGGGTAAAGGTAAAAGCGATCGCCAAGCCAAAGCCAGCGGGTTCTGCGAAGCCATAGAACGCTATTCTAGTATCTTTCATGGTGACGAACCCCGTATCAAAGCGACTCGACGCGAGCTAGGAGATCGAGCGATCGATCCGCAAAAAGTCATGCAGTTTAGCGCCAACCAGTACGCTAATCGGGACAGCTTGAATCCAGAAGGAGTCAGCCACAACTGGATACCCGTACCCTTTGATGAAACTTGGGAAATTGAATGGACACCAGTGTGGTCTTTAGTCGAAAAAAACCAAAAATATCTCCCCACAGCCTTCTGTTACTACAACTATGCTTTGCCTAAAGACCGCGAATTTTTTCATGCCGATTCAAACGGCAATGCGGCGGGCAATACTCTAGAAGAAGCCATATTGCAGGGTTTTATGGAATTGATCGAACGCGACAGCGTAGCGATTTGGTGGTACAACTGTTTGCGATGTCCGGGAGTGGATTTAGCTAGCTTTAACGATTCCTATCTGCTGGACGTAGAAAATCTATACCGGATCAATGGTCGGGACTTTTGGGTCATTGATATCAGCGCTGATTTAGGCATTCCTACCTTCGCTGCGCTCTCTGTGCGTATGGGCGAAGAACGAGAAAATATGATTGCTGGGTTTGGAGCTCATCTTGATTCGCGCATTGCAATTTTGCGGGCTGTTACGGAGATGAACCAACTGGGATTTTTTGTCGATAGTGCCGATCCTAGCGTAACTGGCCCTTGGGGGGAATGGCTCAAATACAATCTCAACAGTAAGACTCATTCCTATCTGACCCCTAATCCGGAATTGCCTTTAAAACGTTATGAAGACTATCCTCAACTCTGGAGTGACGACATTCTCGTCGATGTGATGACTTGCGTGGAAATTGCCAAAAAAGCTGGTATGGAAACATTCGTTTTAGACCAAACCCGCCCCGATATCGGTTTGAATGTTGTTAAGGTCATCGTGCCAGGATTGCGGCATTTTTGGAGTCGGTTTGCGCCTGGACGATTATATGATGTTCCAGTGGCGATGGGTTTGTTATCCGAACCTTTAACAGAGGAGCAATTGAATCCCGTGCCAATGCTTCTGTGAGGCTTAAAGCAATCTGTTATGAGCAAGTAACTCCTTGTAAGAAATCCTGAAAAGCTAGCGTTAAAAACTATCTGAGAGCGGTGCTTTACCAAGGTTTTGCTAATTGCTAATTGCTAATTGCTAATCGCTAATTCTTAAACCTCCTAAAAAAAAATGGATCTCTCTGAAATTCCGGGGTTCTGCGAACTCCAAACCAAAACCAAAGGCGACTCCCGTATCATTATTGCCGTCCTTGATGGTTCAGTTGACCTAGAGCGCACTTGCTTTCTTGGCGCTAATCTCAGGCAAATCAAACCTTATTGGTCTGAAGAAGTCCCGATCGATCCACGCTACCTAGATATCTTCCGAGAGATCAATCAACTCGACGATTTCGACGACGGGACGAAAGAAGAAAAACTGAAAGAGGCTATTCCCGACAAGCAAGTTCGTTTTCGCCTTTTTTGCAACTTCCACGCGACTCACATCTCTAGCACTATTTTCGGACAACCCAACTCTCCGGTAGAAGGCATTGCCCAAAATTGTCGTGGAATTAATATTCCCATTGAAACGGATGGGGATAATTTGATCAATCCTCTCTACCTGACGCACGCTTTCAATAAAGCGATAGAATTAGGCGCGAATATCATTCACTGCGCTGCCTGTCATCCGACTAACTCTGGCATGGCCCACGAATTGCTCGAAAAAGCCGTGCGCCAAGCACAAGACAACAACATTCTTGTTGTGGCTCCGGGCGGCAATAACAAAGGGGAATGTTGGTGTATTCCTGCGGTGCTAGAAAATGTCCTTAGCGTTGGAGCCTATAAAGATAATGGTAAGCCTGCCAAATTCAGCAACTTTGGTGGTCGATACCAAACTCAAGGCATTCTTGCTCCGGGGGAAAATATCCTTGGTGCACAACCAGGAATTGATGAACCTGTTCGCAAAAGAGGAACCAGTTGTGCAGCTCCTATCGTGACGGGTGTGGCGGCCTTATTGATGAGTTGGCAGTTGAAGCAAGGTTGCGCCCCTGATGCTGAAGCTGTTCGCGCTGCCCTCATCAATAGTGCAATTCCTTGCGATCCTGAAGAGATAGAAGAACCGGAACGGTGTTTGAGGGGTAAATTAAACATTCCGGGTGCTTTTCAACTGCTAACTGGAAAACCGCTTTCGGCTTTTGTGCTTTCTAGTACAAGCGACTCGGAAAGCGAACACCGCTTCATCGGCAAAGAGGCGGCTGAACATTCGATGAATAGTTTGTTTCAACAGACTTTAACTGTGAGCCAGGAAGTTCATATCCCAGCAGATTCTCAAGTCGCTGCTTCAGCCGCCATAGCCACGATCGCACCATCTCTACCAGCAACCGCTACTATGCCTAACAGCCCTGCTACCGCCATAAGTGGCAGCGATGGTATCACCGCCAGCCTTCCGTCGAACCTGGTTTATGCTTTGGGAACATTGGGCTATGACTTCGGCAGCGAGGCGAGGCGCGATACTTTCAAACAACTGATGCCGGCTGTTAGCATCGATGGCGTGACAGTTCCCGCGAACCCCTACGACGCACGCCAGATGGCAGACTATCTGGAACAAAACCCCTCAGAGGCAAAGGCTTTAATTTGGACGTTAAACCTGGAATTAACTCCCGTTTATGCCATTGAACCTAAAGGAGCGTTTGGGGCGGAGGTTTACGAAACTCTGATTCAATTGCTAGCAGGACAGGTGGTTGCAGAAGACAGCGAAGATTACATTGAGCGGGTGAGCATACCGGGAAGGTTTGGTGGTCGCACGGTGGAATTGTTCTCTGGGCAAGTAGTGCCGGTGATTGAGCCGCAAGTGACGCGGGGAATGTATGGCTGGCGAGTGAATAGTCTCGTGAGTGCGGCTTTGGAAACTTTCCGGGATGGTGCCGATAACGCGAGCGAGGAGGCGATCCGGCGTTCTTTAGCTAGTTTCTTGCACCGCATTTATTTCGATTTGCGGAATTTAGGCCAAACAGCGCACGATCGCGCCCTGAATTTCGCTGCTACGAACGCCTTCCAAGCTGCCTCCACCTTTGCAGAAGCGGTTGCTAGGGGGATGGAACTCGATAGCATTGAAGTGGAAAAAAGCCCTTTCTGTCGTCTCAATAGCGATTGTTGGGATGTGAAATTGAAGTTTTTTGACGCTGAAAACAGCGATCGGGCCAAGAAAGTGTTTCGCTTCACTATTGACGTGAGAGATGCTATGCCCGTTACTTTGGGTGAAGTGCGATCGTGGTCTGTGCCGAAGTAAGCTGGAGGCGTGATGTGATATCAATTCCGACTGCACCGGAATGACAAGCGAGGACACGGCAGTGCCGTGTCCCTACAATTGATCGTGGTAGGGACACGGCACTGCCGTGTCCTCCGTTTATATCATTCCGATGAAGAGCGGAATTGATATGAGGCTGCAAAAAATATCGGCTCTTGCCGCCCCTACAAACTCCCCTTCCTTTAGCCTCGATCCTTCTACTACAGCCATTGTTTAGTCGATCGAATATCCCCTCCAAGATTTGTCTCTTTGTCCACACAGGGGGTCTAGTTTTCTGCTTCTGGGGTAGTAATGGCTCAATGATTGCCCACTCTGAGTCAGTTAAGCTACGGTCGCCGGCATTTTCTTTATGATTTTAGCTCACCATCAGAGATCCCAAATGGGTTCTATAGGACTTATGCAGAAACGGGGGTTTTTTACCAAAATACGTCGTTGTAGCGACGGCTGTGTGGTAAAAAACCTGTTTTTTTTACTCCTTCTGCGTAAGTCCTGATAGAGTAGGAAATCAGTAAAAATTTCCAATTCTTACTGCGGCCTAGAAATCTCAAATCTCAAATCCCCAAATGCCGAATTCAATTAGCCAAGTTCAGCCGCCGCTAGAATTCATACCCCCAGCCTACAACCCCCTAGTGGTGCTGGGCTGCCAACAAATACTCCCCTGGTGGCTGCGATTTAAGACCAATATCAGCGATATTCAAGCCGAAAACGTCGAAACCCTCGCCGAACTGTTTCATCAGTTTCAAAATCAGAAAGTTCGCTTCTTGCTAGCCTTCCGTCACCCTAACTCAAACGATCCTTACTGTTTGGGACAACTAATTTGGAAACTGGTTCCCCAAGTGGCGCGCCAAAAAGGGATTCCTCTCCAATTTCCTGTACATTCGCACTTTATTTACGATCGCGGAATTCCCCTCTGGGCTGGTGCGGGTGTTGGTTGGCTATACTCCCAACTTGGTGGAACTCCCATTGTTCGCGGTAAAATCGATCGGGCTGGATTGCGATCGGCACGCGATTTATTTGCCAATAGCCAATTTCCGATCGCTGCTGCACCCGAAGGCGCAACCAACGGTCATAATGAAATAGTCAGTCCCCTCGAACCGGGAATTGCTCAAATGGGATTCTGGTGCGTTGAAGATCTGCGAAAGGGCGATCGCACCGAAAAAGTGGTAATTGTGCCGATCGGCATTCAATACCGCTATGTCAATCCACCTTGGCAAGCACTAGAAAAACTTTTAACTCAATTAGAAACAGATTGCGGATTAGCAGCTTTAGATAGTAGCAATATCCCTAATTTAAACACAGAAAATTCTAATCCAGAAAACCACAATCAAAAATTTCAATATCTCCGACTGATTAGACTTGGAAGCCATTTATTAGTAGTTATGGAAGAGTTTTATCGACGTTTTTATCATCAAAATATTGTACCCATAAATGCTAATTTAATCTCAACATCAATTCCAGAAATCACAAAAAATGATTTAGAGAATCAAGAAATGATGTCTAGACTTCCAGCACTATTAAATGTTGCTTTGCAAGTAGCAGAACAGTATTTCAACTTAAAACCAAAAGGCAGTCTAATCGATCGCTGCCGCCGATTGGAACAAGCAGGCTGGGACTATATTTATCGAGAAGATATCAAAGATATTGCAGCGCTTTGTCCTTTAGAAAGAGGATTAGCCGATCGCCTCGCCGAAGAAGCCAGTCTCCGAATGTGGCACATGAGACTCGTCGAAAGCTTCGTGTCCGTCACCGGCAAATATGTCCAAGAAAAACTAACCGCAGAACGCCTAGCAGAAACAACTTTACTACTGTCCGACGTATTGGCTCGCATCAAAGGGGGAAATCCTTTCGGGCGACCGAATTTGGGTAAACAGCGAGTACAAATGACCGTGGGCGAACCGATATCAGTGAGCGATCGCTGGGAAGGATATCAAACCAGTCGCAGAATAGCCGTTGCCGAACTCACTCAAGACTTACAATTAGCTTTGGAAGGAATGATTAAATAGTAATTGGGAATTGGGAATTGGGAATTGGGAATTGGGAATTGGGAATTGGGAATGGGGAATTGGGAATGGGGAATTGGGAATTGGGAATTGGGAATTGGGAATTGGGAATTGGGAATTGGGAATTGGGAATCAGTTATCAGTAATCAGTTATCAGTTATCAGTCAACCCTTCGACTCCGCTCAGGGCGGCGCAGTCAACAGTCAACCCAACGACTGCGTTTATCCTGAGCCCTTCGACTACGCTCAGGATAAACGCAGCCGTTGGGCTCAGGGCGGCGCAGTCAACAGTCAACAGCGAACAGTCAACAGCGAACAGTCAACAGCGAACAGTCAACCCAACGACTGCGTTTATCCTGAGCCCTTCGACTACGCTCAGGATAAACGCAGCCGTTGGGCTCAGGGCGGCGCAGTCAACAGTCAACAATAATCAACCAAGAAAAATAACCGATGAACAAACCTATCGATTTGTCTAGTAACTCAATAAAGATAAAACTGCTGAATTATTTAGTCCAGGAATTGCTTACTCCGCTCACTTCAGTTATTGGCATGGCCAGTGTTTTGAGCCAAGAAATTTATGGCCCCCTAACGAGCAAACAAAAAGAATATATCGACGTGATCCAAGACAGTAGTCGGTCTTTGCGATCGCTAGTTGAAGAAATTTTAGGACTAGCAGACATTGATGACTCCACTTTCGCCATCAAGCGAACCGCAATCGATATAGAAACCTTGTGCCAGCAGGTTGTGACTACCCTGTCGCAGCCCGCGTCGAAAAGAGAGCAAGAAATTAACCTTTCTATGAGTCCAGGCCCGCGTATTTGGCTGGCAGATAAAGAGAAAATTCAGCAAATGCTGCACCACTTAATTTTTAGCGTGATTCAATCTGCTGGGGCAGGGAGCGTGATTCGAGTACACGTTTTTCGCAAAGATGAGGGCATCAACATCGGAGTTTGGGTGTTTCATCCTTGGTTGGGAGAAAGTTTGCCCCATGCTAAACTCTACTCCGACTACTTGTTGAAAGTTGAATCGGCTTCCAACTCGGCATCGAACTCCGACAACAGAGAATTGGGACTCGAACCGCAACTGCCACAAGCAGTACAAGGTTTGCAGCGATTCCAGCTTTCTTTCTCTGAGTTAGCCGCTTTGGTAGCGGTGAATTCGGCCGATAGTGCACCGTTGTTAGCTGGCTACGGGCAGAGAGAGCGCTTGGGGCTGTTGCTTTGCTGCCAGTTGGTGGAAATTCAAGGCGGACAACTCTCGATTCAAGGATCATCGGAGTCTGGGTATCGCTATGTGCTCTCGCTTCCTTGTGTCAATGCTACTGAGTTGTTGGAAAGTTGAAGTTCGGCAACGGATTTTGTAACGGATGTAACGGATGTAGCGGATAGAAGGAAGTTCGGCAACGGATTTTGTAACGGATTTAACAGATTTAACGGATTCCCAATTCCCAATTCCCAATTCCCAATTCCCAATCCCCAATCCCCAATTCCCAATTCCCAATTCCCGATGCCCGATGCCCAATTCCCATGACCAATTTAAAAAAATGAATTCAGTTTGGCAACAGTTAACTCTAGTCAATTTGCCGCTCTTACAGTGGCAAAATGGCAGTTATTTATTGAATATTGCGATCGGCTCATTGCGAAGTTGGCGACAAAGTAGCTGGCTGATGCAATGGGCGGAACCCCTCGGTTTTGTTTTGCTTGCTTTAACGTTTGGATTAGGCCCTTTTGTCAACAATGCCCTAGTGGGTGTGTTGATGGGTGCTGGTGCTGCTTTTTGGGTGCTGTTGACTATTTCTGACGATCGCGCGATCGCCCTCACACCCATTCACCTGCTAGTATTCCTATACTGGGGCATTGCCACCGTCGCCACAGCCATGTCCCCCGTGAAAGTCGCAGCTTTTGTAGGTTGGAATAAGCTAACGTTGTATTTGCTGTTTTTTGCGCTAATGGCTAGGATATTGCGAGATTCTCGTTTGCGATCGTGGTTAATCGCCGTATTTTTAAACGTCTCTCTCATCGTCAGTTTCTATGGCGTCAGGCAGTGGATAGACAAAGTGCCACCCCTAGCTACTTGGAACGATCCAACTTCTAGCCAAGCCGATGTCACGCGGGTTTACAGCTTTTTAGGAAATCCCAACTTGCTCGGTTCCTATTTGCTACCAGCAATTGCATTGAGTGCAGCCGCACTTTTTGTATGGAAAGGATGGGCAACTAGAGCTTTAGCCCTAACAATGTTAGTCGTGAATTGCGCCTGTTTGCGATACACCGACAGCCGTGGTGCTTGGATCGGTTTTGTAGCTTTACTTGTGGTGTTTTTAGTCTTGCTATGGTACTGGTATAGTCCTTTGATGCCTCGGTTCTGGCGGACTTGGGCACTACCGTTAGGCTTAGGAGGTTTGGCAGGGGCGTTAATTTTGGGAGTAGTTTTAGTCGCACCACTGCGCGATCGAGTTTCGAGTATGTTTATCGGCCGCGGTGACAGCAGCAACAATTTTCGGATCAATGTTTGGACAGCGGTAATTGACATGATTCGCGATCGACCAATTCTCGGCATTGGCCCCGGTAACACAGCCTTTAATAAAGTTTATCCGATTTATATGAAGCCGAAATTCACCGCTTTGAGCGCTTATTCAGTGCTCCTAGAAATTTTGGTAGAAACGGGTTTTCTCGGTTTGACTTGCTTCCTATGGCTGCTGACAGTAACAATAAATCAAGGTTTGTTGCAGATCAAAAATCTACGGGATGCACAATTTAACAGCCTTAACTCCCAGGAAGAATACCCAAATTCTCAATCAAATCAGGCATTTTGGTCGATCGGGGCGATCGCAACCTTAATCGGCATGATGGCCCACGGCTTTGTCGATACAGTTTGGTATCGGCCCGAAGTCAATATGCTGTGGTGGTTGATGGTAGCGATTATTGCCAGTTTTTACAACAATTCCCCGCAACAAGATTCAGCCTTGACTACCGAGGAGTAGATCAGGACACGGCAGTGCCGTTTCCCTACCATATTATTTTAGGGTAGGGAAACGGCACTGCCGTCTCCTCCTAAGATTATTTTAGGGTAGGGAAACGGCATTGCCGTCTCCTCCTAAGATTATTTAGACCTAGGGAAACGGCATTGCCGTCTCCGAATTTGCCGTTTAAAAGTAACTTCTATTCTGCACCATCCTGGGGCATCACAAATCTAGGACACGCATATCGTCCACCATTGGTATCTCTACACTGCCGCATCGAAAGATTCGAGGGAAACAGCATTGATACTTCGTTATTAACTGTTGATTTAACAGTCGCAGGAGTTGTGAGCGCTTGAGACGCTTGACTTAGCTCTATTAATGTGATAATAGCCAGTATTATTGATGAAATCAAAACGGTGGGTTTCATTTCTTTGTTTTTTCCTCTTTTAAGCTTAGACGTGCCATTCCTATCCATATATCCTCGTCCAATTCTTGAGAATCCGCATACTTAAGACAAACTTTCCACAAAGGTTGAGCTTCTTTCGTCTTTTTCATCCCTTCCAGAACTTGCGCTTTTAAACAGCTAGTCGCAGCCCTTTCGCTATCTATCTTAATCGCTGCATTCAAGTGTTGCAGCGCTTCTGGATATCGAGCCTGTTTTAGGCGAGCCCAACCCAAATTTTTAAACAAAGAATACTTTACTTGATCGTCCTTAGCTAATTTTAAACCTTGCAACAGCAAATGAACAGCAGCAGGATAGTTTTTATCGTGAAGAATATATAACCGTGCCAAGTTGCTGTAAGCAGCAGGTAGACCAAGTTTAGCAGCTTCCCGATATTTTCCTCGCGCGCATCCCAAATCCTGCACCTCTTCGCAAAGCCATCCTAAATTATAAAGAGCAGTTCTGTTTTTGGAATCTAGAGACAGGGCTAACTGATAGGATTCTTGAGTTTCAGCCAATTTATTCGCCTTGTAGTTTTCAAAGCCCCTATTATTAAAAAGTGATGCGAGTTCCGGCAACCCTATTTGCCAGCCACCAAACCCTACAGTCAGCATCAGCAGCAGTGCTGCCCATTTTGAGTTATGAGGCTTTTTAGGTGGCTGTTTTCCAGTATTAGGAGCATTAGCTAATGGTTTCATGTTTAGCATAGTTTAGCTTCAGAGTTGAGAAAAATTTAATTTATAACATTCCGTAATGTTTCCACCACGTATATAGCAATCCTTGCAGGAGTCGTAAGTTTTTCACCCCACCCCAACCCTCCCCGATGCTTTGGGGAGGGAGTAAGAAATTCACAAATGATTGAGGATTGCTATATGTATTTGACCATAAATCAATACTTCATTGGCTCTCACCAGCTATCGGGATAATTGAAGGCGATCGCTAAAACTGCTTCATCGCCCGTTGCATATCCCGGTTATCATCACGTTTTTTCATATCTTCGCGCTTGTCATAGAGTTTCTTCCCCTTTCCTAAACCGATATCTAGTTTCACCCAGCCGCCTTTCAAGTACATCTTGAGTGGCACCAAAGTCAAGCCTTTTTCTTCCACTTTACCGATTAACTTACGAATTTCCTGCTTGTGCATCAGCAACTTCCGGGTGCGACGGGGTTCGTGATTAAAATAATTGCTAGCACTTCTCCAAGGGGAAATATGAACATTAATTAGCCACAATTCACCACTCCGAACTAAGGCGTATCCGTCCCGCAAATTAGCCTTTCCTTCCCGAATCGATTTAACTTCGGTTCCCTTCAACTCGACTCCGACTTGATATGTATCTATAATTTCATAGAGATGCCGCGCTAGTCGGTTGTCACTAAGAATTTTGTATCCTGGGCTTTTTTCGCTCATTTTTATCTCCCCTTTATCTCCCTTAAAATTATTATAACTCTAGCTTCACTGTAGAAAATACAGAAGCTTGACAAAACTTAAATTACAGGTCTAGGCATTACCAATTTTGCTGAGCTAAGATGTCACCAACGTGAATGTCAAGCGGTATCATGCAGCGCACCAATATTCCTGATTCTGGTATCCCAGATTCTGTCAGTCCCCATCCTGCGGTTAATTTGGTTTTGCTAGCTCCTTCTGTGCTCGTACTCACTTGGTTTTTAGCTAACCTGGAGGCCGTTAAGTGGCTGTTATCCTCGTTTGTCGAGATACCTACTCTTTACAAGATACTAATTAGTTTACTGATTGTAGCATTAGTAGGGCGATCGATTGGGAGTTCCGGGCGATCGCACCGATCAATGCCAAAATTCATTGTGAGGCGCTATCCGGTGCTGCTGATGTTGGGTGCGGGCATTTGCTCGATCGCGCTTCAGTGCATAATTGATATCAAACAACTCACCGTACTGCTGTTCATCCTAGGAACCTACGGATTGTACGGCTTGTTCTGTGAACCCTACTTTTGGCAAAAAAACTTGCCAGTTGCTGGCTTATTGGCTTGTATTTTACCATTCAACAGTCAGTTAAATAGCGGTTTGGGTTTGCCAGCGCGAGTGCTAACTGCTCACGTAGTAGAACAATTGCTCAGTGCTTTACAAATCGGAGCTATTTCTTCCTACGATATCATCGTTTTAGAAAATGGCATCGCCCAAGTTGACATACCTTGCAGCGGCATTAAAACCTTATTTGTTGGGACACTTTTTTTATTGGCTGCGACTTGGATTGAAAGTCGCAAATTGGGTTTAAAATGGCTGGCATTATGCGCTGCTAACTTCTTAATTTTAGTTTCTGCTAATGCGGCGCGGGTTGCAGTGCTAGTGCTACTTGCCCAAGTTTTCAAACAGCCAATGTATGCTGAAATCCTGCACGTACCTTTGGGAATTGTGGGATTAATTTCTGCTTGTTTTTTCACTTGGTTGATGTTGCAGAAAATCCCTAAATTTTCAGAATTACAACCAAGTATCACAGTCACCAAGCCCATAAGGTCACTGAGCCCAACGACTGCGTTTATCCTGAGCGTAGCCGAAGGGCTCAGGATAAACTTCGTCGAAGTGGACACTTCGACTACGCTCAGTGACCAGAAGTGTCCTAACTATCTTGGTGGTTGCTATAACTTTTCAGACAAAGACAACTCGGAAATATTCATCAATCAGCCTTTGGCTAAACTCGGAGTAATTGGAATAGTCGGGGTTTTGGCGATTATGGCTCAATCATATCATGTGGAAAGTGCAAAAGTGGCGATCGCGCCCATGAACATCCCACAACAAATTGTATCAGAGTCGATCGCACTCAACCCCAGCGAACAAGAATTCTTTGGTAATTACCCCGGAACAAAGACAGGAAAAATCAGATTTGTCTCAGGCAATTTGCGCGGTTCCATGCTCACAGTCGCTAGCACATCTTGGCAAACTTATCACGCACCGGAGTTATGTTTTTTTGCTAGCGGAATTCCAGTCGATCGCATCGAAAGAAAACAGCTAACATCTACTATATTAGCGCGCTGGCTGTCTCTCAAAAACAACCAACTATCCGCTACCTACTGGCTCCAATCCACCCAAGGAACAACAGATAATTTCTTGTCACGTATCAGCAGCGATATTCGTCAAAAAAACCAAACTTGGGTGCTAGTTTCCATACTCTTTGACAGCCATATAAACCCAGAAAATTCTGAAATAAAAGACTTCGTTACCGCTGTCCACAATGCCGTCAATCTTAGCTTAAAAGGATAAAAAAATGAAGAAATTAAAACTGGCACTTAATACAATCTTTCAGTCAATCTTTTGGCTGTGGAATCTGACATTTTTATCAATTGTTTATTTGGGGATTTTACCCTATGTGGGAATACCATTAGTTCAAGCCACCATTGATGGAATTATCCCCCTGGAATTTGCCTTAACCCTAACAGCACTGGTCGCAGTACCTACAGTATCTACCATAATCGGAGCCAGGTATTTTATCAAGCAACCATTGCAGCTAATGCGCCTGTTTTACGGAGTTGAAGCACCGCTATTTTTGCTCTGCTTAATCCGCTTATTTCTACTCCGGCAACTTACTCCAGCGAGTTCTCAAATTATCGCTACCATAGCTTTATGTATAGGAGCATTTTTAGTAGAAATCCTGTACGGATATCTGGGAAAAACAGAAAATATTCAATCTGAATTAGTCCCAGGAAAAGCCCAGCAAAAGCAGTTTTTCTTAACTAGGTTAATCGGGCATAAAAACAGTGCATCTATTCAATTAGGATTTCATAGTTTAATGCTGGTGGTTGGTACTTGGGCGGCAACAGTACTGATGTTTTACGCTTTACCTGTCGCAATTGTCACAATCGTTGGATTTTTTAGTTTTACTTGGGTAAAACCGCTTATCGAGTCTTTGCAATACACTTCATTGTCTATAATTTGGTGGCTGCCATTATCCTTGATTATGTTTGGTTTTACCTCCAGCTTATTCGTGGTAATGCCTTCGCTTTACGGCTTTCTTTATATCCAATCAGGGCGCAAAATATTTCGCAGCTTTGCTTCCCAGTATGGAAAAAGTCAGGCGATTATCGGAAGCTTAGGAGTCATCGCAGCTTGGATAGCTATTTTTGCAACTTTGCAGCAACAGCCGCAAATTCAAGCACTGAAAATGCTGGCGAATCCGCCCAAAGATGAGAGCAGTCGCCAAACTTTGTTAGCGAAATCTGATATGATGCGATCGGGCTTAGTCAACGCTTATTTGCATCCTTACCGCTACCTCAGCACAGTGGAAGAAAATAACCACATTTCTGAGATGTACAAAAATACTTTGAGTTTGAATGAAAGTGCGGCTAAGGCTGTGCAGAACAGCTATAATTTTTTAATGTCACCGTTTTTGTATCAAGGCTCTAGCGCGGATACTAAAAAAGCCGAAAAACTCTACGGTGAATTTTTTGACACGGAATTGCAAAAAGGCGATCGAGAAGCAGTACAATATGCAGTACAATCAACCTCAAACCGCGAAGAAGCTAAAGCAGGTTTGCTGAATGTGAATCAGGAAAAAGTATGGCTGAAATCGCAAGCAGTGACAGTCACAGAAAATGGCGATTGGGCTGATGTTCAACTCTACGAGGTTTACAAAAATCAAACCCCGAACTTGCAAGAAGTATTTTATTATTTCTCTTTACCAGAAAGCGCCGCAGTGACAGGAATTTGGCTCGGTGATACTGGGGATTTGAAAAAACGTTTTGCATTTACAGTATCGCCCAGAGGTGCCGCACAGCAAGTCTACAATCAGCAAGTGAGAGAAAATGTAGATCCGGCTTTGCTAGAACAAATTGGCCCCAAACAATATCGCTTGCGGGCTTTTCCAATCCCTGCTAAACGAGAATTTAGACAAACTGAGGGGCCAACGGAAATGCACCTTTGGCTGACTTACAAAGTCATGCGACAAGCACAAGGTTGGGCTATGCCGAATTTAGCTGAAAAACGCAACATTTTTTGGGACAAAAATACTCGTCGCACTATTGCGGGGAAACAGGTAAAATACAGTGGGAAAGAGGCGAAACTAACTTGGCTTCCAGCATTTGTACCAGCAGTAGCACCCCCACAAATAATCCCACGCCTAGCAAATTTGCCGGGAGGAAATACCATTTCTGCTAAGCCGTTGGTTGATGCCAATTACTTGTCACCTCAAGGTAAAAAGTTTGCATTTGTGCTAGATACTTCTCGCAGCATGGCGACGGAAACTAAGGAGATGAAGGATAATTTTGAATGGTTGAAAAAGAATGTTTTAGCAGCAAATACTGTGAATTTGTATGTGGCTAGTGCTGTGGGAATGCCGCCGAAGTTGGTGAAAGATTTACGCAGTTTTGATGTGGAAAAGTTGACGTTTTATGGTACGCTCCAATTGAAGGATATATTGCAACAGTTTGCACAGTTGCGCGGCGATCGCACTTATGATAGTGTATTCGTGGTGAGCGATCGCCATAGTTACGAGTTATCAGACGATCGCAAAAACGCAATTTCCATGCCCTCACCGCTGTGGACAGTGCATTTGGGAGGTTTACCACCGGGTTATGACGACGCTACCTTAAAGGTGATTCAAGATAGCGGTGGCGGGGTTGCTACGGATATTAAAGAGGCGATGCAGCGAGTGGCGACGACAGCAGCATCGGGCGATTCTATAGTTAGCGTTGTTGATGGCTATGCTTGGAGTTATGCCAAAAAGCCGAAATCGGAAAAGACTCTGAAATCTGTGGCTGCTACAGAATTAAAAGATGACAAAAATGAAGGTTTTAAACCTATAGCTGCGCGACAGTTGATTATGGCACTCAGCAAGGAGAAAAGTTCCAATCAATTAACTCAATTGGATGCGATGCACTCAATCGCAAAATCCTTTAAGGTAGTAACACCCTATTCTTCAATGATTGTGTTAGTTAATGATGCCCAAAGACAGCAGCTAAAAGAAGCTGAAGCGAAGAAAGATCGATTTGAACGAAAGGTGGAATCTGGTAAGGAGGAGTTGACTAAACCTGGAAATCCTTTGAATGTTTCGGGGGTTCCTGAACCGGCGGAATGGCTACTTTTGGGGTTTGGGGCGATCGGGCTTTTGGCGATTTTCCTCCGTCAGCGGCGCTCCAAAATGGTGTAACGCATGGGCTCAGAAACCGGGTTTTTCACCCAATTTAGGGTGTGTAACGAACTATTTCGTAAAAAACCCGGTTTCGTTGTCGGAGTGCGTAAATCCTGATTAATCTATTTCGACAAAAACGCGATCGCCCTCAATCTTGATCGGATAAGATTCGAGAGAATCCGCAGGTGCATTCAAACATTTACCCGTATCTAATTTGTACCGAAATTTGTGAAAAGGACAGGTAATGATGCCGTCACTTACCTTACCCATATCAATCGGATATTCCAAATGAGTACAAGCATTGCGGTAACAAGTGACATTCATACCTTGACGGTTCAAAATCAGCGAAATACCCTCAACTTGTACTGACAAAATATCCCATTCTGGAACTTGATTTAGCGCTGTTATTTCTACCCACATATGATTTTTTGATTTAAATAAATTATGACTGAGATCTTGCACCATTCTCAATTAGCTGTAGGGGCGGGTTCACCAAAGGCCTTTCGGGTTGCAAACAGGTTAAATAAACCCGCCCTCCCTCACCAAAAATCCCCTTATTGACATTGCTGCAAGATCTCAGTTATGACGGACTGATGTGCTGCTTTAGCATCAGGATAAATTCCAGGTTGCAAATGTAGCTGAGCTATGAGATAATATATCAAAAATTTATACTTATGAAATCCAAAATCTTGACGGGACTCCTGACAGGGCTAGTTGTTGCTGCTAGCACAGCAGCGCTGTTTAGTCAACCCAGCCGTGCGGGAAATAATAGCTTTTTTTGCGCTACTCTCAACAGACAGCCTGTCACCTTCGCTCGCAACTCGCGGGGGAGTGTACCCCTTGTCCGCTGGACTTCTAACAGCTATTTTCCGCCGCCGTGGACTGCTCAAAGACGCTGCCAAGAGGTAGGTCGAAGATTTCAGCGAAACTACGACAACGGTACTCTCAAATATATTAACACTGGGACTCTGAACGGAGAACCAGTGGTATGTGCTGCTGTTAACAAAGACGATAGTTGTACGAATAGGACTTTGCTATTCACTCTCAAGCGGGGGAGTGATGCTGACGCTACTTTGAAAAAATTGATGCCTAGGCGTGGGTTTGCTTATCCAATATGAAGACTGACGCATAAATACCAAAGAAACCGGGTTTTTACCAGTGTTAAAGACTGAAATGCAGAATTTTCGGCAAAAACCCGGTTTCTGCCTCCATGACTAAATATCTCAAATTTCTCAACGCTAAAATCAATGAACTTCTATAACAAAATTCCCATCGCCTTAATCGGTACAATTGCAACTATTGTCATCGCCCAACCAACCGCAGTTTTCGCAATATCTGCCGATGAAGTTGGCAAAATCGCTAAATCAATCACAGTCCTGATTGACAGTAAAAATCCTGGTTCTGGAATCATTATCAAACGGAATGGCAACACTTACACGGTGCTCACAGCCCGTCACGTTTTCAAAGATGCTCAAGCTAAATATGAGATTGTCACCCCTGATGACAAGCGCTATTTGCTCAATTACAGCAGTGTGAAAAAACTGCCAAATATTGACTTAGCAGTTGTCGAGTTTACCAGCAGTCAAACTTACAGCGTAGCTAAGATTGGCAACTCGGATTTGGCGACAGAAGGGAAAGCGGCTTATGTGGCAGGATTTCCGAAGACTTCAGCGGCTACTGCTAATGCTTCTAGACCTTTAGAAGATGGTTATGCGTTGGTTTATAGTAACAATACGCTGCCGGGAATGAGCGGGGGGCCGGTGTTGAATGAGAGTGGAGAGGTGGTGGGAATTCACGGGAGGGCGGATACGAGGGCGGCAGAATCTAGCAGTATTAATCAGAATATTCAAATTGCTAAGACTGGTTTTAATCTGGGGATTCCGATTAATACGAGTCTGAGATTGTTGGCTTCCTCTCAAGTGGATGTGGGGGTGAAGGTTCCGAGTGCGCCTGTGGCGACTGGACCGAAAGCTGATGATTTCTATATTCAGGGTGAGGAAAAGTCAAATAAAGGAGATTATCAGGGTGCTGTAGCGGCTTATACTCAAGCAATTCAGCTTAATCCTAATTACGCTGATGCCTATATCAACCGGGGAAATGCCCTAGATATATTGGGAAATAAGCAGAGTGCTCTTGATGATTATAACCAAGCTTTGCGAATTAATCCTAATTTGGCCAATGCTTATCTTGGTAGGGGAGGTATACGACTTATTTTGGGAGATAAGCAGGGTGCAATAGATGATTTTAATCAAGTTGTGCAAACTAATCCTAATGATGCTGACTCCTACAACACCCGAGGAGCTTCCCGCTATTACTTAGGAGACAAGCAGGGAGCAATCAAAGATTATACCCAAGCCCTGAGTATCGATCCCAACCTTTCTTCTATCTACTTCAACCGGGGTCTTGCTCGCCGTGATTCGGGAGATAATCGAGGTGCGCTCGCAGATTTCAGCCAAGCCTTGCGAATTAATCCTAACTCTGCCCAAGCATATGCAAGTAGAGGATTAACACGCTATAAACTGGGAGATAAACAGGGTGCACTCCAAGACTATCAGAAAGCTTCTGACCTATATCTGGAGCAAGGAAATATAGAGCAGTACGAAGGGACACTAAAAATAATGAGGAATATTAGGATATTTTAATATTATCAGGTAGAATCAATGAACTTCTCTAACAAACTTCCAGTCACGTTAATTGGTGCAGTTGCAACTATTTTCATCGCACAGCCGCTAGCAGTTTTCGCCATATCTCGCGAAGAAGTGGACAAGATTGCTGAATCAATCACAGTGTTAATTGACAGTAAAAATCCTGGTTCCGGTGTAATCGTCAAGCGGGAAGGTAACGTTTATACGGTGCTGACAGCCCGTCACGTTTTCAAAGAACCTGAAGCTAAATATGAGATTGTCACCCCTGACGAGAAGCGTTATTTGGTCACTTACAGCAGTATCAAAAAAATGCCAAATGTTGACTTGGCTGTTGTGCAGTTTACCAGCAGTCAAAATTATACCGTGGCTAAGATTGGCAACTCAGATTTGTCAATCAGAGGGAAACAGGTTTATGTGGCTGGTTTTCCGAAGACTTCAGCAGTAATTAATCGCTCGATTTATCAATTTGAGAAAGGGGAGGTGATTGGTAATAGTTCTCGACAATTAAATAAAAATGGTTATAGTTTGATTTATAGTAACAATACGCTGCCGGGAATGAGTGGAGGGCCGGTTTTGAATGAGAATGGGGAGGTGGTAGGAATTCACGGTGAAGGTGAAACTACGGCTATTCAATCTGATATTAACCCGATGATTGCCGTACTTAAAACTGGCAGAAATCTGGGGATTCCGATTAATATGAGTTTGAGATTTTTGGCTTCATCTCAAGTGGAATTAGGGGTGAAGGTTCCGAGTGCGCCTGTGGCGACTGAGCCGAAGGCTGATGATTTCTTTATTCAGGGTGGGGAAAAGTATCAGAAAGAAGATTATCAGGGTGCTATAGCAGCTTACGAGCGAGCAATTAAACTTAATCCTAATTATGCCCTTGCCTACAATAGTCGGGGGGCGGCCCGTTATAAATTAGGTGACAAGCAAGGTGCGATTGATGATTATAGCCAAGCTTTGCGAATAAATCCTAACTTAGCTTCTACCTACAGCAACCGGGCGGCCGCCCGTGGAGAGTTAGGAGACAAGGAAGGTACGATCTCAGATTTCAATCGAGCTTTGCAAATTAATCCTAACTTTGCTGATGCTTACTTAAACCGGGGGATGTTTCGTTTTGCTCGATTACAAGACTACCAAGGTGCGATCGCTGATTATAGCCAAGCTTTGCGAATTAACCCTAACTATGCTAATGCCTACTTCTTGCGAGGAAATGCCCGTTCTGACTCAGAAGCTTACCAAGCTGCAATTGAGGACTATCAGAAAGCAGCCGACTTATTTCAGCAACAAGGAGATAAAGGTCTGTATCAATATACTCTAAAGATGATTCAAGTAGCTAGAAATTCTGAAAAAAACGCGCCAAATCGACCAATCTCTAACAACATACTCAGTATTTATTACTCATTAATACCCGGTAAATCCTCTGTACTTCCCTCCGATGGAAGTCTGTACGAGCTACATACTTTTGAAGGAAGAGCAGGTCAATCAGTTACAATTAACGCAGAAAGCCGTAATTTTGATATTTCTGTGGCACTCTTTAGCGCGGATGGAAAAAAGCTAGCAGAAAATGACGACATCAGTAAATCAAATTCCAATTCATCCCTCACCGTCACCTTAGCCACTAGCGGCCTCTATGTCGTGAGGGTCAATGCTAATAAAAAAGGCGAACAAGGTCAATACACTTTGACAGTCCGCTAGGATTAAATTAAAGATAGTATAGAGCAGAATCTCAACCAGCAGCAACGGCCGATGTGCTAGACTTTTTGTATAGGACGATCGCAGAGACAGAAGCAGCAGCCGATGGCTCAGAAGCAAGTATTCAAGAAATTAAAAGGAGTTGGAAT